>CAXFTV010000736.1:0-12946 GCA_964005845.1 uncultured bacterium | reverse complement strand
GGGATCGTCGCCGCCAAAGGGATCGTCGCCGCCAAAGGGATCGTCGTCGCCAAAGGGATCGTCGCCGCCAAAGGGATCGTCGTCGCCTGCCGCAATATCCTCCCTGGCCGGATTGTTGTAGTCGATGCTATCGCCAACGGCGCGATTGGTGGAGTTGGTCCAGGCCACCGAGAAATCAAGTGAATACCTCGTGGCCGTACCCTGACCCCAGGTCCTGGCCAGGGTACTGTTGATCTTCCATAACCTTTCGACCGAACGATGGCCAAACGAAGTTTCCGAAATATAGATAATCGCATCGGCTTCACCTGCGAATAGCAATAGATCATCCAGCGTCGTATCGTTGGTGCTGAGCAATTCGAACTGCAGTGAGTCAGTGGGGTTGGCCGCGACTTCGGTATTGGCCCACTCCTCAGTGAGGCCGGCGGCCACTGTAAGGTCCGCGCCCGAGGCGAGCAAATTGCGTTCGGTAAGGTACAGGGTGCCCCCCTGCACGGGTTGCCCCAAACTGGCATCGAGTCCCAAACGCCCGCCGCGGCCCAGCCAGTTGCCGTGCTGCACATTGCCGGCGATTCGGGGCTCCGTGTTGTTGAGCAGAAAGTTGGCCCCAAGGTGGATGTACTTCTTTTCCTGCAGGCGGATCTCCACCGGCTGCAGACTATCGACCCGCGCTCTGGCCGGCGTGCTCAGGGTGACCGAGCGGAACAAATCGGTGCGGGCCAGAGCACTGCGGCTAAGGCGCAACTTTTCCGGATCGTAGAGATCCCCTTCTCGGAAGCTGAGGTAGCGCTGCACCAGCCCGGGCCGGGTGAGCAACTTTGTGCCTTCCTCTCCCCGTCCTCCCATGATCTGGATGTTGCCCACATACACCTGCTGACCGGGATCGACGTGGTAGACCACCGCCGCAGTGCCGGCGATGGGATCCAGCTCGAGCTCGTTGTGCACGCGAGCATGGGCGTAACCGCGGCGATTGAGAAATTTCTGTAGTTCGCGCTCACCCTGCACCAATTCACCGTAGCGAAACTTGCCACCCGGACGGATCTTCAACAACTGCCGCAGGGCCGTGGTATCAAATGCGGTCGCCAGTTGCAGCTGCACCTGGTCTACTTTCCATTGTTCCTTGCTGTCGATTTTGATGGTTATATAGAGTTTGCCATCCCCGTCTACTTCCAGATTTTTAGCGAGGATTTCCATCCCCATATAACCGGCGCTGCGATAGAGATTTTCCAGGGTGCGCAAATCGTTGAGAAAAAAGCGCCGCTGAAAGGGCTGCCCTTCCCGGATCTGCATCGCCGCTCTCAGCTCTTTGTTCAGGATGCGCTTGCTGGGCACGTGGACAAAGCGGATACTGTGCACTTTGTAGCTGTTTTCGTTGGCCTGCCGCAGCGAGATCAGACGGCGCTCGCCCTGGGCCTGGGTAGAGCCGATTCCCAGGCCCAAAAATCCTATCAGGAGCACCAGAGCACGCCGCATCAGAACTCCTTCTTTATACCCAGCCCCAGCCCGTAGCGCTCCTTCTCGCTTTGCGCCGTGCCGGTTATAGTCAGGTAGGAACGCAATTTGTGCTCAATCCGAAACTCGCCCAGGGCGGGATTCTGGGTGACGGCTTCGTAGCGCACCCACAGGGGCACTGGCACCTTGAAGTACTTGCCCAGGTGCATCGAGGGCTTACCCACTGTTTCGAGCAGAGTGCCCGAGGGCAGCAGCTGAAATTCGTCCAGACCGATCTTCTTCACCTGCCGGCTCAACAACAATTGCCCGGCGGTGCTGTAGAGCGCCCCCCTGTTTTCCTGATTGAAAAGCATAGTTGGATTGCCGAGCACTCCAAAAGCCACGAGCATGAGTACCTCGTTGTCTTCGCGCGCCGGCTCCGAGATGAATCTGGGCACCACCTCCTGGACCGGCCCCTCCAGCAAAAAAGTGATCTCGAAAGGATCGTCATCTGGGGCATCGATGGGAATGACGGTGGTCACCGCGCTCAGGTCCAGCTCTGGATTGAGTAAGAGCGGATCGTAGGCGATGTCCAGAATCGAATAGGTTGGCACCAGACGATCCAGACTGATCCGCCCCCGCTGAAAGTCGAACTCGTTGTTGAGCACGAAAACCTTGCCTTCGACAATCATCATTTCGCCCTGAAACAGGGGCTTGTAAAAGGTACCGTAAACCCGGGTGCTACCCTCCATCTCCACATCTGTGAGTTCGTTTTCGATGTGCATGGCGCTAATATCCACGTCGATATCCAGCTCCATGCCCTGAAGGAATTCGTCCTGCACCGCCGCCGGCGGCGGCGGCACCGGCGGTGCATTCAGGTCGATCAGCGGCAGATCCACCTTTGCCTGCTCCAACTGCAGCCGGCCGGCCAGCAGAGTACCGGAGGCGATGCTGTGCATGTCGAGCTCTATATCCAGGCGCGGCACGTCGAAGATATCGTCGTAGTTGTAGGGTAAATCACTGGCTTCCAGGTGCACTTCGTAGACCAGCTGGTCCAGCGCCTCCAGCGCCATAAAACCGGTAATTTCGATGCGTCCTTTGCCTTTCCGTGAGCCGCCGACAAAATCCTTGAATTCGCCCCGGCGACCGGAAAACTCCAGGCGGCCCGATGGAAAGATGTAACCGGGTTTGACGTCGATCAGAGAAAGCTCCAGATCTTCGATATCCACTTGCCCCCGGACATCGAGGGTCTCGTCGAATCCGCGCAGCTCCAAATCCAGGCCGAGGGTGCCATCGATATTCTCCAGCTCCGGGAACTGGTCCAGCAGGATGAGCAAACTCAGCCCCTCGGACTGCGTCCGTAGAATGCCCTGATCCCAGAGAATTTCCCCCTCCCCCAGATCCCAGGGCAAACGGCCCCGCACCTGCAATTCATCGCCGATCAAAGTAGAACCGTCCAGTTCCAGAACACCCTCCTGAGGGCTGCCGCGGAAGCGCCCCTCCACTTCGCCCAAATCCTCCATCTCCAGGTCGAGCTGCACCTCCAGAGCGGGCACCGCCCGGGTGCCGCTAAGGCCAGCCTGCAGATTTAAGATACCTGCCGGCAAGGCCCCCGCTCCCAGATTTTCCAGGACCAGCAAATCCAGCTCCTGCAGATTCAGCTGCAGCAGGAAGAACCGCGCTGCCGCCACCTGTCCCCCCAGCTGTACCCTGCCGCCAGCGCGAAATGCATCGGTTTCCCGGTCGTAGATTTCCACCGCAAAATCCAGCTCGCTCAGATCCAGATGATCGTCCTCCAGCGCAATCCGACCGCCAGATGGCAGCGCCAGCCGCAGCCCCTGCTTTTCCACCTGGAGGCGCTCGAATAGTACGCTGCCCTGAATACCGCGCCACTGCAGCGAATCGGCCAGCACCTTCTCCAGAGGCGCCGCAAAATTCCCCTCCAGATCCAGGCGTCCGCGCACGGAATCGGCCAGCAGGTAGGAAAGCGGAGCCTGCAGATCCAGCTGCCGCGCCCTCACCTGCAATTTCAGATCCCCGGCCGCCGGATCAGACGCACCCGTCAGCAAGGCTGCGGAGGGCAGGGACAACGCTACGACCAGTTCCGGGTCCGCCTCTCGGTTCTGCTCCAGTACGGCTTTGAGGGATAGACTATCGCTCGACTGCAGGGAAATCGACAAATCCCCCAGGGCGCGATCGTCCAGAGAAACTTGCTCTAAATCCACGCGGCTGTGCAAAACCGGATGGTCCAAAGTGCCCCCAACTTCCAGTTGCGCCCGGCCCCGACCCCGCAGCTGGGGCGCCAGTTGCTGCAATTCCATGGCCGCCATCTCGGTGACCACGGCAACACTGTCGGAGTGCACCTGCCCCACTGCTTCCAGCCGGCCCAGTGGGGTGTCCAGGACAAAGGGCTGCACAGTAGTCTGCTGCTGGCTGTAGGACAACTGCACCGGGCCGGCGGCCCGCAATGCCCAGGCGCCCTGATCCCATTGCAGTTGCCGCAGTGCCACCTGCGCCTCCAGCGCCTCGGGACGCTCCAGGTGTCCCGCCCAGTTGATGGTGCCGGAGAGCAGCACCCGAGCTACCGAATCGAGCCCAGCATCGGTAGCAGAAATGTGGTGAAACAGCGCCTCGTCCAGCTGTGCCTGGCCGGCAAAGCGAGTAAGGCTGTCCAGCGTTGCATCCACGGCAAATCCCCGACTCTCCAGGCGACAGTTGAGGCGCTGTGCTTCATAGCCCAGCTGGACCTGCAAAGGACCGGTGTGCCAATTCTGGTAGGCGGCGCCCAAAAGCTCGAACTGCCCCGAGAGTTGCGCCCCGGATACATCCAGTGCCCCGCCACCCTGCACCTGCCCCCGCAAGCTGCCCTGCAGATCCGGGTCCAGGCGGCTCAGCGCCAGCGGCGTCACTACGCTCACGAGGGAATCGATCTCCCCCTTCTCCAGATCCAGAAAAAGACGCAGCAGAGCCTGGTCTTCTTCGAGCGCCAGCGCCGCCTCCAGGAAGCGCTGGCGCCGCAGCTTCAGATCCAGCATCAAGGTGCCGAATCCGCCCTTTTCCAAAGGCAGGTGTGCAGTCTCCAGGCTCAACTCTACAGCTTCGGGCTCAACCCGGCCGCTCAGCTGCACCGGTTCCAGTTGCAGTCCAGTGACCAGAGCCGCTTCCAGCACGCCTTCCAGTGCCAGCTCGTACGCACTGTGGGGATCAAAGTGACCCGCGGCCTGCAGGTGACCCAGTTGCGAACGCAATTCCACCCGCAGACTTTGATCGGGACGCAACGCCGCACTCAGGGCAAAATCGAAGGGGCCACCGGGCAACAGGTCCAGCTGTCGTAACTCCATTTCCAGATCGGCGCTGTAGCGCTGACTGCCGGGAAGCAACCAGGCCCGGCAACTACCCTGCGCCAGCCCCTCGGTATCGCTGCCCGGCAATTGCGCCATATCCACCCCCTCCATCTCCAGTTCGACGGCGAGGCTATCGAGATCCGGCAGATAGGCAACGCGTCCCTGCAAGCGCCCTCCCAGCAAACCCAGTGATAGAGGCTCCACCACGATCCGCCCGGGTGCCAGCTCGGCGCGACCCCGCAGGCTCAAATCACCCCAGTCCAGCTGGCCATTGCCTTCGACCGCGACCTCCAGCGCCAGTGGCTGCAAGCCGCCCCGGGCCTGCAGATCTAGCTGCGCTTGCAAACTATCCTCAAGGACGTGAAAGCGGGAGCGCGCAGTGAGCAGCAGCGGCAAACTCTCGACCAGCGCCAGACGACCATCGAGCTGCAGCTCGGCTTCGAGACTGTCGACCCGGCCGGAAAGACGGCATTCACTCAGGGATAAGAGCCGTGGAGTCAGCGTTAGACGAGCATGCAGACGGCCCCGGCCCCGCTCCTGGCTCTGATTGTGCAGAATCCAGCGCGGCAGGGATACGGACAGCTGACCCAGAGTATCGTCCACGACCTCGTAGGACACATCCAGGTCTTCTGCAATAATCTCCAACCCGTCCGGCTGGCCGTAGAGCACGCGTCCCTGGACGAGGTGCAAAGCGGGAAAATAATCCACCGGCAATGCCTCTACCGGGCCGGACGCCGCACTATCGGGAGCCGTACTTCCCACCTGCAAGTACACCGTGGGCCGCACCACTTCCAACGCGTAGGACAGCAGATCCAGCTCCAGACTCTCGACTGCTACCTCGACGCCCAGGTCCGCGCTGCCGGCACGCACCTGGTGAAAGGCCGCCGCGCCCAGAAGCCGGCCCCCAGTGCGACCGATCTCGAGCTGCCAGCCATAGGATGAGGCCAGACGGACACCGAGTCCGCCCATTAGCCAGGGCCCCACCGGCGTGACTATAAACAATCCCAGCAGCACCAGAAAAAGGCCCGGGACTGCATATCGCATGCGACGGAAAGCCATGCTCTACCTAGTTTTTTACCTTCTGAAAACCTTTGGCTGTATAAAATTCACTAGGGTGAAGGAAGGCCCGTGATAATGAATTGACGGTGCGGGTCAGCTGGAAAATTTGTTTTTCCTCTTTGCCCGCACGGCGAACGTAGACCTTGAGGACCGACTGCATGGGGAAGCCTTCCAGAACTTCTATCTTATCGCCCAGAGCCTCGAAATCTTCTACCCTGCCCCTGAGCTGTTCCAGGCTGCCGGAGATGAGGGATGGGTATGAGGTCTGGCGGGCCTGCTGGGCCTGGAATCCACGAATTTCTTTATAGCCGGGAAAGTCGCGGGCGACCCAGGCCTGATAGAGGTAGCGATTTGTTTTTTTCAGCTTTTTAGTAGTGGGATCGTAGTAGTGGGATCTCATATCGGCAGCCACGCGCTGACACAGGATGCCCTCAATACGCGTGGTATCGGACATCTCTTTGACCCTGAATTGTATTTCGGGTCCCCCCGCATCCCCGCGGACATCTTTGCCCGTGGCCACGGGCTTGGCCGCCGGCAGCTCGTCCTCCACAAAGGTCCGCGACACGTGATCGATCTTGTAGACGCTGGCCTCGCCCAGCCGCAAGATGGTACTGCTTTCGAGGGATTGCCCCTGTTTTTCCAGCACCTGAGCCGTTTTTTTGTCGGCCTCTATCGTGCTGCGGACCTTCTGGTTTCTACCTTTGATGTAAACGCGATTGACCGTCTTCTTCTGACTCCCCTTTTGACCTTTGGCTATGCTCGTTACTTCTTCTACGTAGGAGACATCGCCCAGGCTAGCGGATCCCCAGCTTGCCAACAGACCTAGTGCCAACAGCAGTACCTTCATGATTTATTCCTCGCATCTGAAAAAGATTCGCTGGCATAGCGCCATACTTTGAGATTGTTCGACCAGTAGTGCCGCGGCAATCCGGCCTTGATTTTGAGGTGGTGAAAAAACGTCGCCGCATCCGGTAGCGAGGCCCACACTGAAGGCAACAGGATGGCCCTGTGCCGCGCCCCCTCCACCTCCAGACAAAGTCCGTCTTCCCCCGGCTGCAACTGCGCCAGCAAGTCCGCTTCGGAGCTAAAACGCAGCTCCTCGAAGGGGCCCAGAATCGAGACGTGGATGCTCAATCCCGCCAGTTCCGCCCTGTCCAAGGGGGAAAAACGCGGATCCCGAAAAGCGGCACCGTGCGCGTTGTGCGCCGCATCCGCCACCAGGGGCCGCACCGCCTGCGAAGAACCGACACAGCCGCGCAGCGCCTCCCCCAACCGCAAGGTGATAAAGGTAGCGCCCACAACCCTGAGTTCAGGCGCGCAGGACTCGAGATCCACCACCAGCATGCAATCTCCGTCCAGCCCGTGCTCCACGGCGGCGCGCGCCACCCGCAGCAGCACCTCTTTGTGGGCTTCGTCCAGAACCGGAACATCAGGTAAAGACATAGGCTCCGTATCCCACTACCCGATCGCGCGGACCGGCCGTATCCCCCGAATTGCGCAAATCCACATTCTCCGCTCGCAGCCGGCGCTGCCGCGCCACCTGCAGGAGCCCTTGAATCGGTATGCAGCCACAGGCCTGGTCGGAGCGCAGATCCCGGTCGCGCAGATCTTCGATAACCTGCGAGGTGTCCCTATCGAGCTTGCGGGCAGCCTCGTAGTCGTGGTAATGACTCAGATCCGAACTAATGACCACCAGGGTTTCCTGCCCACCCCACAGGAGTTCCAGGACCCGGCGAACTTCCCGTGGAGCCGCCCGTCCCACGAGCAGGGGCACCACTTCGAAGTCCACCAGTTTTTCCTGCAGAAAGGGCAGTTGCACTTCCAAACAGTGTTCGAGCGCATGAACCGCATCCAGGCAGTGGACCTGGGGCAAACCGGCGCTCAGACGCACCGCGTCCAGATCCACCGCCACCCGCCCCAGTGGCGTTGCAAAAGCGGTGGCCCGGGGCAGGGCCAGTCCCTGGACTGCCATGCGATGAGCGGGACCCAGCATTACCACCCGGCGAATCCGCTCGCGCCCCCCTTCCAGGCGCGCATAGGCGGATGCCGCCACCACGCCAGAATAGGGATAACCGGCATGGGGAGCAATGAGGGCCTTGGGCACCGCCCCGTGCCCCTGGGGCGCTCCCAGATAACTCCGCAGCACTGCACGGAGTTCCCCGGGAGCACGCGGGTAGAACTGGCCCGCCACTGCGGGTGGTCGCACCCTATCCATGGCATTCCCCAAAACCTGCTCGCATAGCTCTGTACGTCTATTTTCTACATCTTTTTTTATTTATTATATATAACCACATACCAGGTTCCCTTGCAAGCCGGAAAGGAAGATGGAGAACGACAAAAATGCCGCCGGCGCGCTTCCCGCTCGCTACTGGCACGCACTCGACGACGGACGGCTGCAGTGCGATTTGTGCCCGCGTTTTTGCCGGCTCAACGAAGGACAGCGCGGTCTTTGTTTTGTCCGCGCCCGCCGGGACGATCAGATCGTCCTGACGACCTACGGACGCTCCAGCGGTTTTTGCGTCGATCCGATTGAGAAAAAGCCCCTCAATCACTTTCTGCCGGGCACTGCAGTACTCTCCTTTGGCACAGCTGGCTGCAACCTGAGTTGCAAATTTTGCCAGAATTGGGATATCAGCAAATCGCGCCAAACAGACACCCTGGCCGCTGCGGCCAGCCCCGAACTGATTGCTCGTGCGGCGCAATCCCTGGGCTGTCGCAGCGTCGCCTTCACCTATAACGATCCGGTCATTTTCCTCGAATACGCCGTAGATGTGGCACGGGCCTGCCGCCGGCGCGGCATTGCCGCTGTGGCAGTCACCGCCGGAGAAATCTGTGCGGAACCCCGACGCGAGTTCTATAGTTTTATAGATGCGGCCAATGTGGATCTGAAGGGTTTTACCGAAGGCTTCTATCGCCGCGTCTGCGGCGGCCACTTGCAGGCGGTGCTGGACACCCTGATCTACCTAAAAAACGAAACCTCAGTGTGGATTGAGATCACCAATTTGCTGATTCCAGACGAGAATGACAGCCCCGAAGAACTGGAGGAAATGAGCCGCTGGGTGGTCGCAAACCTGGGACCGGACGTCCCCATGCACTTTAGCGCCTTTCACCCGGACTGGAAAATGCTGGACAAAGCCAGCACCCCGGCGGCCACCTTGTCGCGGGCGCGCGCCATCGCCCGCAAAAACGGGGTGCGCCACGCCTACACCGGCAACGTCCACAGCCGGGCTGGCAGCAGTACCTACTGCCACGACTGCGGCGGAGAATTGATCGGCCGCGACTGGTATGTGCTACACGCCTGGAATTTAAATGCAGCAGGCGAGTGCCCGTCCTGTGGCACCCGCTGCCCCGGCCGTTTCGAGGCCTTGCCCGGCACCTGGGGAGCGCGGCGCCAGCCGGTGCGCCTGCGGGACTTTGAAAGGGCCTGAGCCGGGCGCTGAGTGGAAGGAGCTTTCGCCCTTGTCCGACTAGATAGATTTCCCCATGCAATCCAATTGAATATGTCGCTTTAACCGGAGGTAAAACACAATGCCTTTTTTCTTTTTTGACTCTACTATGCTACTGTTGGTCCCGTGTGGAATCCTGGCCCTCTACGCCCAGTACAAGGTGCGCAAAACCTACAAAGAATTCAGTCGGGTTACCTCGGCTGCCGGTCTTTCCGGCGCCGAGACCGCACACCGGATCCTGCAGCAGCACAACCTCTACGATGTCGGTATCGAAGAAGTGCCCGGCACCCTCTCCGACCACTACGATCCGCGCGACAAGGTGGTACGGCTATCCTCGGATATCTATCACGGCCACCACCTGGCTGGCCTGGCCGTAGCCGCCCACGAAGTAGGCCACGCCCTGCAGCACGCCAAGGGCTATTTTCCCCTGCACCTGCGCCGCCCCGTCCTACCGGTGGCCAACCTGGGTTCGACCCTGGCCTTTCCCCTCTTCCTGGCCGGCATGTTCTTCTCGAGTTCGGGGTTGGGTTTCTTGATGGACCTCGGCATTTTGTTCTTCGCTGCAGCCGTGGCTTTTTCATTTGTCACCCTGCCGGTGGAATTCAATGCCAGTTCTCGCGCCATGCGCCTGCTGGCAGAGGGCCGCTTTCTCGCCCGGCAGGAGATCCACCTGGCTCGCAAAGTTCTCAACGCTGCCGCCCTGACTTACGTGGCGGCCACCGCCATGGCCCTGATGCAGCTGGTCCGCCTGCTGATTCTGCGCGGCAGTTCGGACGAATAACTGCGCATGAGGACAAAAGCGGGGCGCCCTCTTTACTTGGACGCCCCGCTTTTTATTGCCAGCGCTATTTTTCTATTTGCCGCCCGCGACCGGAATCCGGCGCGCCGCGGCGCCCTCTTTCTTGGGCAGCCTTAGCTCCAGTACTCCATTGCTGAGCGCGGCGTCGACTTTTTCTCCGTCCACTTTGTCCGGCAGTACAAAACTGCGCTCGTAGTCACCGCCGCCGTACTCGCAGTGCGCAAGATTGTAACCCTGGACTTCCCGTGGCTCTGGCGCAGCATAGATTTCGAGCCGATTCGCTGCAAGCGTAATGTCCAGCGATGCCTCATCCACACCGGGCAGATCCGCCCTCAGGACGATCGCCTCGTCGGTTTCGTAGATATCTGTGCGCGGCGAAAAGGCCTTCTTTGCCGACCGCGTTTCCGTCTTCTGCAATGCCTCTGTCGGATTCATTTTAAATCTCCTGATCTCATGTGTGGCCGTTTATTCTGGTTTGGCTCTGCACAGATGCGGGCAGTTGCGCCGCCCGCATCTGCTTCAGGCCCTTAAGAAGTCTTAACTTCGACCTTTTTAGGTTTGTGCTCAGCGGCTCTGGGCAGTGCGATGGACAGCACGCCGTTGCGAAATTCGGCTGTCACTTTGTCGGCATCCACCCCGACCGGCAGCTTCAGGGAACGCGAAAATTTGCCTGTGCGGCGTTCCCGGTGGTACAATTTCTCGCCTTCCTTCACCTCCTCGAGCTCGCGGGAACCGCTCAGGTTAAGCGTTCTCCCCTCTAGTGCGATCTCAATATCTGCGGGCTCAAAGCCCGGCAGTTCGGCTTTGACAATGGCCTCTTCGTCGTTGCTCCACACGTTCAACGCAGGAAACGCGCTGCCGGCGGAAAAGAGCCGGTTCACTTCGCCGCGCAAGCGGTCGAGATCCCCACATCCGCTCCAGGAATAAAGCGAATTTCTGAACGCGCCAGGTACTGAGTTATGCGTCAGCATTTTAAATGCCTCCTTTTTTAAGGGTAAAACAGGTGAATAGCGCTGATACTCTCCCGTGCTTTGTGCTCTTGCCCTACCCTTCGCAAACCTCGTGCCAAAGCGCTTTATCGACAGTTAAATAAATTTACATATTAAATAAAAACAATACTTTAAAATTTTATAATGACTGCTTTAAAGCATCCACCATAAACCAATAAAGCAGCATTGATAAAAAATGGACTCTTGTTTTTGTGCCAATATGGCAGCCCATGAGTCAGTTGAAATTAAAATCTGCCACATTGACACAAGACCCTTTCCCCCACCCGTTCTCCACCCCTCCTGAGTTAGCAACCAACAGCAACAATGGGTCAATTTTTTATGGGCCGCTTTCTCCCAACAGCTCTCGGAGAGCCCGAAAAGCTGCCAACTCCCGACACCGACTCATTATCCCGCTGGCCCCGGCTCAAGAGACACTCTCCGGAAGCCGGAATAGCCTCTGGAAAGCTTGTGCTAAACGACAGTTGACGAACTTGCGAGAAGACCCTATAATGGCAATAGAGGTACTGTTATTTATTCGACTTAAGCCATTACCTGAAAAGGGCCGTCCCCATGTCTCTGGACCTGACTTACCTCGGCCTGACCCGGCCGGGGAAACTATACCACAACCTGCCTACGGCGCGACTCTATGAAGAAATTATAGCGCGCGGTGAAGGTACGATCGCCCAGGGCGGCCCCATGGTGGTGGAGACCGGTGCCTACACCGGCCGTTCCCCCAACGACAAATTCATCATCCGCGAACCTTCCTCGGAGGCAGACATCTGGTGGGGCTCCGTAAACCAGCCCTTCGAACCGGAATACTTCGACGCCATTCTCGCAAGAATGCAGTCTCACCTGCAGGGACGCGACCTCTTTGTCCAGGACTGTTATGCCGGGGCCGATCCCCGCTACCGCGTCTGCACCCGGATCATCAGCCAGTTCTCCTGGCATAGCCTCTTTGCCCGCAACATGTTCATCCAGGAGCCGGATCCGCAGCTCCTGGCCGCTTTCGAGCCCGATTGGCATCTGATCTTTGCACCCGAATTCCAGGCCTCTCCCGAGCGCGACCACACCCGTTCGGAAGTCTTTATCCTGGTTCACCCGGACCGCAAACTGATCCTCATCGGCGGCACCCACTATGCCGGAGAAATGAAAAAATCCATCTTTTCCGTCCTCAACTACATCCTGCCCAAACAGGATGTCATGAGCATGCACTGCTCGGCCAATATGAGTGCCGCGGGCGAAACCGCCCTGTTCTTTGGCCTCTCCGGCACTGGCAAAACTACCCTTTCGGCCAGTGCCGACCGGATTCTGATCGGCGACGACGAGCACGGCTGGAGCGCCAGTGGAATTTTCAATTTCGAAGGCGGCTGCTACGCCAAGGTCATCAGGCTGAACGCGGCTGCAGAACCCGAAATCTACGCCACCACCCGCAGCTACGGCACCTTGCTGGAAAACGTGGTCTTTGATCCCGAAACCCGGCAGGTGGATCTGGACGACGACACCCTGACGGAAAACACCCGGGCCTCCTATCCGATCGACTCCATTCCCAACGCCAGTGGGGACGGCCTGGGCAATCATCCCGCCCACCTCATCATGCTGACCTGCGATGCCTTTGGAGTGCTGCCGCCCGTCGCTCGTCTCACCACCGAACAGGCCATGTACCACTTCATCTCTGGCTACACCGCCAAAGTGGCCGGCACCGAACGCGGCATCAAAGAGCCCACTGCCACCTTTTCGCCTTGTTTCGGCAGCCCTTTCATGATGCTCCACCCCACCTTCTACGCCCGCCTGCTGGGTGAGAAAATCCGCCGCCACAACACCTGCTGCTGGCTGGTCAACACCGGCTGGAGCGGCGGCCCCTATGGACAGGGCGAGCGCATC
>CAXFTV010000735.1:0-10663 GCA_964005845.1 uncultured bacterium | reverse complement strand
TTTTTTATTTACCGATGATAAAAGGCCGGACTTATTAAAACTGATGTATACTATTTCAGCCAGTTCTTCAGCGCCGCCGACTATAATTGCCTTGGATCGGTTAAGGCGAATAAAATTAGCCGCGTATTAAAAAGTTCTAAAACACCAGTAAAAACAGTAGAAATGGTACAGTTGACACCCCTGAGACAAAAACGGATGGCAATCTGGCTTGCGGGCGAATTACCTACTATGTTGGGAACCAGTGCTGGATTTAAATTGCGATGACCATGTCTGAGAGCTTCCAGAAAAAAACACTTCTGCTGGATACGCTTCCGCATGTCGAGGCCAATACGACGCCTAAGTTGTCGGCAATTTCCGGCTTGAGGGTCAGATGCGAATCTTCGAGCGCCAATTGAGTTGCGCAGAGTCCCAGCAAGGTCGTTCGGTCAAGAAGGCGCAGGCCTTTAGATCCTAGGATGGATTTAGGTGTGAAGTGGCGAATTTCCCCGGCTAGACTCGAAGATGTATTTTGAGTATCGAACAAGGTGACTTTGCGAATGCCAGAATGTCCCGCAGTGAGATTGTTCCAAAAGCGATTTTTGCCGGTGCCAATTGGCGAAACTATACCTATACCAGTAATGCCAATCCTGGGAATAGCTAGCGCGGAGGGCGATTTTTTTTGGGCCCTATTCTTTTTACCCAAAACTCAAGCTCCCAGTCCGCCATCGATGCGTAGGACACTACCGGTAATATAGGAGGCTTCTTCGGAGAGCAGAAAGCACACCACATTGGCAACTTCATCCGGGTATCCCAACCGGCCCATTGGAATTTCACCCAAAAAGTCTGCCAGCTTTTCTTTGGAAATGGCACGGACCATATCGGTATCGATTAGACCGGGGGCAACTACATTGACCCGTATGGAGTACTGCGCGACTTCTCGGGCCAGGGCACGCGAAAAAGCGATCAGGGCTGATTTGCTGGCAATATAGTTGGACTGTCCGCTTGAAGTTCTGAGACCAGCCACAGAGGCGATGTTTATGATACTGCCCCCAAGTTTTTGTTTTAAGAGATGTTGCACCGATATCCGGCACAGGTAAAAGGCGCCATGTAAATTGGTTTCAACCACGCTCTTCCACGCTTCATCTGACATAAAGGCCAGGGATGAAGGTTGGACAATGCCGGCATTATTGATGAGGATATCCAAGCCGCCAAACTCTTCTATAGTTTTATGAAAAAGCATCTTGGCTTCATCGGGGTCTCTTGCATCAGCTCGAACCGGAAGGGCCGATCCATTTTTTTTTGCTATGTCAGCGGCAAGTTTTTCCGCCTCTTCGACGCTCTTTTCATAACTAAAAACGACTTGTGCTCCACGCTGGGCAAGGGCCAAGCAAATGGCCTTGCCAATACCTCTACTGCCACCCGTAACAAGGGCGGTTTTGCCTGCAAGGTTTTTCATTTTTCAACTCCAGGTAATTTCTTCCGTGCCTCCAGGCTTTCGTTTACATGGTCGACATAGGGCATCATATGCTTGTGGACGAAGCGGATCATCGCAGCCATCTCGAAAGGCACGACAAAGGTTGCTCGGTCAAGCCAAAACTGGCCGCTGTATAATTGGCGGCGAATTGCTTCGGACATTAAAGGGATGGCTAGACCAAAATTTTGCAGGTCTTCCCTAACAAACATTGCCGTGTAGCGTATAGTGTCTACGGAAACGCGATGATTTATCTGCCAGCCGACAACTTCATTTTTATACCGTAAGCCCAGGCTATTCAGGGGTTCGATAATGGATGTTTCTCGGAAAGGAGTAAGGAGGTCGGGGTAGCAAAGAGATTTTGCATTGCAAGACCGAAGTTTTTCTTTTTCTGCCTCTGCAAGCTCGCTCCAGGGGAAGATTTCAAATGCTGCCGGCAACAAGGATTTCTGCAGCCAGGGAGCTTTGCGCAATTTTGATCCATGACACCGGCAAACTAAGCTATAGGGTTTAGGGGGAAGAAATGAAAGTTTTTTCAGTATGCTCTCGATCCAGGGGCTATAAGTGCGGTTATTCTCGTAGAAGGTTTTTACTTCCTGGCATTTGTACTCACTAAGAGGTTTCAGGCAATAGGCGATTAAGTCGGTCGCAATACCTTGTTGACGAAAATCTTTTTGCGTGAAAATCGAGATGATTTCAGCGTTGTCATCGGAGCCGATCTGCGTCAAAACCAGTCCAACGGGTTTCTTTTCTATAATTGCACCGATTGCCAGTATTGATTTCTCTTCAAAAGTGCGATTCCTTAAACGCGAGCGATAGATAGGGGAAGTCATGTGCTCGTAGGATTGGGCATCCTGCGGATTTAGGATTCTGTAGGTGCATTTTCCCATGGACTCTTCCGTGCTGCGGCAGAAAAAATATCCGCTCCCGATGCTCCGGGCTAGCTCCGAGGTAGCGGGCGTAAAAAATAGATTGCCTTGACTGCCTGGCGATCCCCCGACGGAAAATTGTAGAACGCATTTGCCCACTTTTTGCCGCATCAATGGGACTAGTTGGGCAATTGATGAAACACATAGTTAATTCGCGCGTATGAGGCGACTTACTTTTGCGTCCAAAATAAAGCCTAAGTAAAAAAGAAAAAAAAGCAAAAATTTTTGCGGAAACTGAAGGGGGAGCTAAGTCCCTGCTTGGGGGAAGCGGAAATTGATTCGAGCCGAAGGCTGGTTTTTGAGCAAATCCGGCGAAGGGCAGTCCGGCGATTAATGAGGGGGGAAGATGGTCGGGGGGCTGTTGACAGGGAGCTTCAAGGGGATTTTTATCGGGGCCATTTTCCCCTTCTGGGAGGATGTCACATGAGAATCGGAACAGTATGAATTTACTCCATGCAGTGGCTGGTTGCCCTTGCCGGGGGGGCCAAAAGCACATATTATGTGGTCGCCAACTTCGCCGCGATTCCGGCGGAATGGCTCGGGAAGTTTCAGGTGATTTGGGGAGAGAAAAAGAAATGGAAGAAAACGTCAACGCTCATTCGCGTCCTTCGCAATTAGAAATAACCGATATGCGGGTGGCGCATATCCGGGGGGCTCCCTTCAATGCGGTCGTCTTGCGCTTGGATACCAATCAGGGTATCAGTGGCTACGGCGAGGTTCGCGATGGGGGCAGCAAAACTTATGCTTTGATGCTCAAGAATCGCATTGTCGGCGAGAATCCCTGCAATGTGGACAGGATTTTCCGAAAAATCAAACAGTTCGGCCATCATGGGCGCCAGGGGGGTGGGGTCTGCGCCGTCGAGATGGCGTTGATGGACCTGGCTGGCAAGGCCTACGGAGTCCCGGCTTACCAATTGGCCGGAGGTAAATTCCGCGACCGCATTTTGTGCTATTGCGATACGCCGTCCGTGCGCGACGGTAAGGAGATGGGGCAGCGTCTCAAAGCGCGCGTGGAGAGGGGCTTCGGTTTCCTCAAGATGGATGTGGGCATTGGTCTTATCAGGGATGTGCCCGGCGCGCTCATTGCACCGCCGGGCATGCTGGATAGCAGTAGCGTGATGCATCCCTTCACTGGAATTCAGATCACCGATAAGGGCATCGACCTGCTCTGTCAGTACGTGGCCGAGGTGCGCGCTGAGGTCGGCTATGAAGTGCCTCTGGCCGTAGACCACTTCGGCCATCTCGGGCTGGAGTCGTGCATCCGCCTGGGCAAGGCGCTGGATCAGTTTTCCCTGGCCTGGTACGAAGATATGATACCCTGGCAGTTCGCCGATCAGTACGCACGACTTGCCGCGGCAGTGGACACGCCGATCTGTACTGGCGAAGATATCTACCTTAAAGAAGGTTTTTGGGAACTGATCGAGCGGCGGGCGGTGGCGGTGATCCATCCGGACCTGGCTACATCGGGAGGCATCCTGGAAACCAAGAAAATCGGCGATCTCGCTCAGGAACACGGCATTGCAATGGCCCTGCACATGGCGATGTCGCCGATTGCAGCTCTGGCCAGCGTGCACTGCGCCGCGGCGACGGAAAACTTCATGGTGCTGGAGAATCATTCGGTCGATGAATTGGAGCGCTGGAGCAGTTTGGTAGATGGATTGCCCCGGCCACTTGTCGAGGAGGGGCACATTCAGGTGCCGGAGACCCCGGGCCTGGGCTTTAGTAGCATAAATGAAGAATTGATGCGGGAACATCTGGACCCGGATGATCCCGTCTTTTTCGCTAGCACGGAGGCGTGGGACGGGGAGCGCGCCTCCGATCGTTTGTGGAGTTAAAGGGATGACTGAAAAAGTGTACGAAATTGCGGTATTAAAAGGAGATGGCATTGGCCCCGAGGTAGTCGATGAGGCCCTCAAAGTACTCGAAGTAGTGCAGCAAAGTGGTGGGCCTGCCTGCCGCTTCGAGATCTATCCATGCGGCGCTACTTGTTATCTGGAGCAGGGAGATCCGCTTCCAGTTGCCACTGTAGAAGCCTGTCGGCAAGCAGATGCCGTACTCCTGGGAGCCATGGGATTGCCGCATGTGCGCTGGCCCGATGGCACGGAGATGCGACCACAGGTAGATTTGCGTTTTAAGCTAGATCTGTATGCTGGAGTGCGGCCGATCTACTTGTATGCGGCGTCGCACACCCCCCTGCAGGGGCTGGAGGCCGGCGATATCGACATGATAATTTTGCGGGAAAACGTCGAAGGCCTTTTCGCCTCTATGAATGCGGGGATTGAGTTGCATGGAGAAGTCGCGGTGGATACCATGGTCATCACCCGCTTGGGCACGGAGCGGGTGGTGCGCTATGCCTTTGAGTTGGCGCGGGAGCGGGGTAGAGATCCCATGATGGTGACCTGTGTGGACAAAGCCAATATTTTTCGTTCGATGGCTTTTTTTCGCGGTATTTACGATCAGGTCGCCGGCGATTACCCGGAGATCAAGCGAGACTATGCCTACGTTGATGCCATGGCTCTCTATCTGGTGCAGCGGCCGCAGCATTACGACGTGATGGTGAGCGAAAATATGTACGGGGATATCCTCTCAGACTTAGCTGCGGGTCTGGTGGGCGGTATGGGCATGGCGCCCTCGGGTGATATTGGGCCGGATGCGGGGGTATTCCAACCTTCGCACGGCACGGCTCCCGATATCGCCGGGCAGGGGATCGCCAATCCGGTTGGTACCATCCTTTCAGCCGCTATGATGCTGCAGTGGTTGGGCGGGCGTTTTGATGATATACGGGCAAGGGAAGGAGCGCGGCGAATTGAGGCTGCGGTGCGTCGAGTCATGCAGGCGCCGGGTGCGGGTACTCCGGATCTGGGTGGGCGCATGACGACTCAGGAGTTGGGTGGTGAAATTATCGCCGCATTGTGATGCTAGCTGAAATGGCGGTTGCATGCGGCTTACGCGCTCGAGCTTATCGCCCAACTGATGAAAGGTCGCCTGGCCAACCCGGTTGATAAAATGCCTGGGCCATGTAGCCCTGCGGCCGACTTTGTCGATCCACCCCTTAGAATGCACTAGCTTTAATCGCCTTCCAGTTGTCCTGGAGCAACGCGATATGAATATAGACCGGCGAAAGTTTTTGCACCTGGGCCTGGGCTTTGCCGCTTTGCCCCTGGTGGGGCGTGGGCTCAGAGCGGCAACGTCCTCTCCCGCTGCCGGCCGTGCTCGTCTGCGCGACCTGGGCATTGCCATAGGCAGTCTGGCTCCAGGAACATACAATGCCATCACCGATGTCGATGGCGTTGCCGTGGGCCACGTCACCCTCATAGAGGGCGAGGGGATGCTGCGGCCTGGCCTGGGACCAGTGCGCACGGGCGTGACAGCCATCCTGCCACACGGCGGTGATCTGACGCGCGAGCAGCTATTTGCAGCGGATTTTACTCTAAATGGCGATGGCGAGTTAACCGGAGTAGGCCCCATTCGTCGCAGTGGCCGCCTAGGGGCGCCAATTTTGTTGACCAATACTTCGAGTGTCGGCGCGGTTTACGATGGCGCCATGGGGTACATGTTGGAAAGGAATCCAGATCTTTTTTCTCTGCCAACCCGTCCTGAGCCAGTGGTGGGGGAGACCTGGGCGGACTTTCTCAATGATACCGCCGGTCGCCACGTGCGTCCAGAGCATGCGGTACAGGCTTTGCACCGGGCGCGGGGCGGTTCGGTGGAAGAGGGTTGCGTGGGTGGGGGCACGGGTATGCGAGCCTACGGCTTCAAGGCCGGGATTGGCACCGCTTCGAGGTTGTTGAGCATGGAGGAAAGGTCCTATGTTGTGGGCGTACTGGTCCAGGCCAACCAAGGTCGCCGAGGGCAGTTGCTGGTGGATGGCGTTCCAGTTGGGCGCGGAATTTCCGATCTGCTGCCGGCCAGGGGCAGCACTGAGGGCGACAAGTCGCTGCTGGTGATCATTGCTACTGATGCCCCGCTATTGCCTATACAGTTGCAGCGGCTGTGCAAGCGGGCTGCTCTGGGCATGGCCCGTACGGGGGGCATTTCCACTGCGGGTAGTGGAGACCTGCTGCTTGCTTTTTCGACTGGCCAGAAATTGGCAGGGGAGGCGGCAACTTCTCTGCAAATGCTTTCCAATAGCTTTATTACCAAGTTGTACCAGGGTGTGGTTGAAGCTACGGAGGAGGCCATCCTCAATGCCCTTACCGCTGCTTATACCATGGTTGGACGCGACGAAAATACCATCCACGCCCTGCCGCTGGATCGCCTGGTGGAGATTATGCGGCGCCACGGGAAGATTGAATGATGCGCTTGCGCGAACTGGGTATAAAAATAGGGACGCGGCCCCCTGGCCACTACAACGCAATTACCGATGTAGAGGGTGTAGGCGTCGGTCAGGCCGAGTTGTTAGAGGACGATCTTTACACCGGTATTACGGCCGTGGTTCCCTATCCCGCCGATGTAAAAAAACGCCAGCTTTTCGTGGGCCGCTGGGCCCTGGATGGGGGGGATGGCATGACCGGCCTGGGGGTTGCTGAGGATCTAGGCACTTTTTCGACGCCGATTGTCCTGGCCCCGGCCGCGGCCGTGGGCAAAATCTACGATGGCCTTATTCAATATGGATTGGGTCGCGATCCGGGCCTCACGACTGTCGCTGGTTGGCCACCGCTGGTGGTAGGGATCGATGACAGCGGCTGGAATCCGCCGGCGCGCAACTATGCCCGCCTCGGCGAAGCGGAACTCTTCCGGGCATTGCAGGTACAGCAAAACGGACCGGTGAAGGAAGGCAATGCAGGTGTTGGCTGTGGTTTGAGTGCCTTTGGCTTTAAGGCTGGAATGGGTACTGCATCTCGCATGCTGGGAACCGGGTATACCCTAGGAGCCCTGGTGGCGGCCAATGCCGGTGCGCTGGAAGGGTTGTGCGTGGATCGCTATCCGGTGGGCGCCAGATTGCAGTCCCAGACAGCGAAGCCGACCGGTCCGCAATCCTTTGCTGCGGTACTGGCTACGGACGCTCCACTCGTCCCGCGCCAGCTGGATCGTTTAAGCGGGCGTGCCGTCCCGGGCTTGAGTCGGGTCGGCCTGCTGGACAGCGGCACCCACGAGGGACTGGTGCTGGCTTTTTCAACCACGGGTATTGTCCAGCAGAAGGGAGAAGATGAAGTGGTCGAAAAGTTGCGAATGGAGGACGAGGCAATACTGCACGAAGTTTTTGCCGCTGCCGGCGAGGCCTGCGAAGAGGCCGTGCTTAATGCATTGCTGGGAGCTGTGTCGGTGGAAAAATCTGGCCGCTCCCTGGGGCGGTTGCCAGTCGATGATTGGGTCGAAGATGTGCGGCGCTATCAGCGGGAGAAAAATCAATAAAAATGGGCCGAGATCTGCTCGACGACCCCGCCGCTATCAGGCTGTTTCGCACTCGCTTGCTTGATTGGTACCGCGACAACAAACGCGATCTGGTCTGGCGCGATAGCGACAATCCCTATCACATCTGGGTTGCGGAAATTATGCTGCAACAGACTCGCGTGGACCAGATGGGCGGATACTTCGAGCGCTTTATAAAGACTTTTCCCACGGTGCGGGATCTGGCCGCCGCCTCTGAGGATCAGGTGCTCAAGGTGTGGGAGGGACTGGGATATTACGCGCGCGCGCGCAACCTTCACAAAGCTGCAAAGCAGCTGGTCGAGTTGCGCGGCGGACGGCTTCCCGATACCCGTGCAGAACTCGAGCAACTGCCCGGGATCGGCTCGTACACTGCGGCGGCGGTGAGTAGCATTGCCTTTGATCGCGATCATCCGGTACTGGACGGTAACGTCGCCCGGGTTTTGTGTCGGGTTTTGCGTCTCGAAGAAGATCCTCGCAAAGCCAGCACCAAAACCCGCTTGATCAGTGCCGGCGAGAAATTGCTGGCGCCGGGTCAGGCCGGAGATTTCAACCAGGCCATGATGGAACTGGGGGCGCGAGTCTGCACCCCGATGCAACCGCAGTGCGCTGGTTGTCCGCTGCACACCCTGTGTCGGGCGTATGCGGAGTTGGAGGATCCCACGGCGCTGCCCGTGAAGGCACCTAAAAAAGAAAGGCCGCATTACCAGGTCGCCGCTGGACTTATCTGGCGCAAAGGCAAGTTGCTGATTGCGCAGCGGCCTTCCGAAGGCTTGCTAGGAGGGTTGTGGGAATTTCCTGGAGGCAAACAGGAAAGCGGGGAAAGTCTGGAAGAATGCCTCGTTCGAGAGATTCGCGAGGAATTGGGGATTGCCATTGCCGTGGAGGAATACCTGACCTGCGTGGACCACGGCTATTCGCATTTCAGCATTACCCTGCACGCTTTTAAAGCGCAGTATGTGAGTGGCACGCCGCAGGCCATCGAGTGTGCTGCCTGGCGCTGGGTGGGCCCCGACCAGCTCTCCAGCTATGCTTTTCCCCGGGCGGATCGGCGGATTATCGAATATCTGGGGCAGAACGCGTTGCAGCTATAATTTTTTGGATTGCGGTAAAAAAGCAGAAAAAAAGAATGAAAGAAAATGTCTCAAAACGACTTTAGGACTAGCTGCCACACTGGGGTGGAAATTTGGCGAACCCATCGAAGAATTTATCGGGCGGCGTTTCGATGGGTTGAGCATCGCCTTTATTTTTTTGTTCCCGGGGGGGATTCTATCTGGTCAAGGTTTTTTTAATCCCGCTTCAGTTCGTCCCGTGCCTGGCGGAAGCGCCTGATGCGCCGGATGAAGATCCACACGAGGCCGGCTAGTGCCACGTAGAGAAGAATCTCGTAGATCAGGTGGTTCCAGCCCAGGATGACCGGCCAGATTACCAGAATGCACAGCAGAATGAAAATGTCCTCGAACAGGTGGCGCGGTTTGCCTTCGGAAGGCGGGGGATCGGGTAGATTCATAGCGGCTTAAACCTCGGATAGGACTTTGTAGATGGCGTAATTTTTGAGAACTAGTTTGACGTAAAGGCGAGTTTCTTTGAAGGGGATGCGTTCGACAAAGGCATCTGGATCTTCGTAGGAAAAGCGCTGGACCCATTTGTGGGCGACATGGGGACCGGCGTTGTAGGCCGCCAGACCCAGTTCAAAACCCAGCTTTCGGGTGGGACCCGTAGCAAATTGTCGCACCTGGTCGCCGAGAAAGCGGCTGCCCAGGCGGATGGAAATGTCGGGATCGAAGAGGGCCGTGCGTTCAAATTGGTTCAGGCCTAGCTGGCGTGCCAGGTCGTGGCCGGTCTGCGGCATGATTTGCATAAGTCCAATGGCGCCTACGCGTGAAACTGCGTCCTTGCTGAAGTAACTCTCCTGGCGGATCACTGAAAGGACCAGGTGGGGATCTATGCGGGATTCCCGGGCGGCTTCTTCTACTTGTCGCCAATAGTAGTGGGGATAGAGGTGGTGGTATTCGCTATGTCCCACATCGCTGGCAGCTATGATGATGGAGAGCCTGAGGGCGCGATTTAGCGCACCGAGGCTCTCGTAGTGATCGCGGATCTTTTTGAGGGTGTCGATATCGCTGCGGTTGAGTTTCTCGGCTTGCTGCAGTTCGTCTTCCGCCAGGTGTACCAGGCCTAGTTTCTGGAGTATTCTGGACCGTTTCAGATGTCCGTTTTCTTTGAAGTTGGACGAATCCAGAGAGTCCAACTGCAGGGAGGTCTGTAGGCGGGGCGACTCTATGGTAAGGGCTTTGCCAAAGCCAAGGGTGGTGGCTCGCGTCGAGTAGTAAGAGCGTGGAAAACCTCCGGCTGCTTCCGCAAAGTAGGCCTGGGACTCTTCTTCCCGGTCGAGGTGCTCGGCAGCCTTGCCGGCCCAGAACAAGCTCTGGTCTACAATGTGTGGTTCCCGGGCCATGCGGCTCACTTCCCGAAAAACCTTCAATGCGCTTCCAAACTGGCGGCGGCAGTAATGGGTGAAGCCAACGCTCCACCAGGCTTCGTCGCGGTATTTGCTGTCGGGATAGCCGGCCGATAATTTCTGGTAGAACTTTTCGGCGCGGGAGAACTGATTATTTCTCTCGGTTGCTTTGGCCGCTTGCCAAAGGGCATCGTCAGCCAGGTCGTGCTTGGGGTAGAGGCGGGAAAATTTTTCGAAGGTGGCAACGGCTTTAGTCTCGTGGTTGAGGCGCACCAGGACTTCGGCCATGCGGTAGAGGGCGGAGCGGTAGTAGTGCTGTTCGTAGGCCCTGTTGAACGCCTTCAAGGCCTTGTCGTATTGGCGATCTTTCTGATAGGCGCGACCCAGTTTGTAGCGCACCTCTGCCGCAAGCTGGTGACGGGGGTGGTTTTTCAGGAAGCGTTCAAAGCTTTT
>CAXFTV010000734.1:0-1751 GCA_964005845.1 uncultured bacterium | reverse complement strand
CCATGTGCCTGGCGATGAATCCGGACAAACTCCAGGGGCGCCAGATGTGTGCCTCATCCAGCAACCGCAACTTCAAAGGCCGGCAGGGCAGTCCCACGGGGCGCACCTTGCTGATGAGTCCGGCTATGGTCGCGGCCGCCGCCCTCGAAGGTGCGGTCACGGATGTTCGCAGTATACTGAATTGAGAAGGCAGATATAATGGAAAATTCCAGCAAGATTCAAGAAGTAACTGGACGAGGGGTGCCGGTTCGCGGCGCCGATATAGATACCGACCGCATCATCCCGGCCCGCTTTCTGCGCACGATCACTTTTGACGACCTGGGCCAGCATGCCTTTGAAGACGATCGGGCTGCGGGTGGGCACGTCTTTGACGATATGCGCTTTCAGGGCGCGTCCATTCTGGTGGCCAACCAGAACTTCGGCTGCGGTTCCTCGCGCGAGCACGCACCTCAGGCGCTGATGCGCTGGGGCATAAAGGCTTTTGTCGGCGAATCCTTTGCCGAGATCTTTTTTGGCAATTGCGTTGCATTGGGATTGCCCTGTTTCACTGCCGACACCGCCGACATTGCCCGGCTCATGGACGCGATCGAGGCAGATCCGGCGCGGGAGTTGGTACTGGATGTGGCATCCCAAACCATCCGCGGTGCCGGTGCTGCCATCCAGGGCGCCCTGGCGGATGGGCCGCGCGGGCAGTTTCTGGACGGTGCCTGGGATGCGTTGGGACAACTGCTTGAGGCCGGCGAACAAATTGGCGCCACGGCGCGGCAGTTGCCCTATACTTCGAGCTTTGCAAATCAATAGGTCGCAAACGAAAAATGGCGTCGCGGAGAGCTTCGCGTCGCTTTCGCGCTCTCGTTAAAACAGGAGGATACATTGTACAAAATTGCAATCGTTCCCGGGGACGGAACCGGGCCCGAAGTCGTAGCCGAGGGACTCAAAGTTCTGGAGGCCGCGGCTCGGAAAACAGGTTTTAAATACGAAACGACAGAATTCGATTTTGGCGGTGACCGCTACCTGCGCACGGATGAGGTATTGCCCGATTCGGCGGTAGATGATTTCAGGGCGTTTGACTCTATTTACCTGGGTGCCATAGGACATCCCGATGTCAAACCGGGCATCCTTGAAAAGGGTATTTTATTGCGCCTGCGCTTTGAACTCGATCAGTATATCAACCTGCGTCCGGTCAAGCTCTATCCCAATGTGGATACCCCGCTCAAGGACAAGGGCCCCGAGGAAATCGACTTTGTAGTGGTGCGAGAAAATACCGAGGGGATTTATACCGGCGCCGGTGGTTTTTTCAAAAAGGGCACGCCCGACGAGGTGGCGGTCCAGGAGTCGATCAATACCCGCAAGGGGGTGGAGCGCTGTCTGCGCTACGCCTTCGAATACGCCCAGCGTCGCGACAAGGACAGGACGCTGACCCTGTGCGGCAAGACCAACGTGCTCACTTTTGCATTTGATCTATGGGAGCGAGCTTTCCACGAAGTCGGCGCCGCCGATTATCCGGATATTAAACGCGACTACGCCCATGTCGACGCCATCTGCATGTGGATGGTCAAGAATCCCGAGTGGTTCGACGTGATCGTCACGGATAATATCTTCGGCGATATCATTACCGATCTGGGAGCCATGATCCAGGGCGGCATGGGCATTGCCGCGGGTGGCAATATAAATCCCGAAGGGGTTTCCATGTTCGAGCCGATTGGTGGTTCCGCACCCAAATACACCGGTCAGAACGCAATCAATCCAAT
>CAXFTV010000733.1:0-9817 GCA_964005845.1 uncultured bacterium | reverse complement strand
CTCCAGGCGCCGCGCGATATCTTCCATTAGCTCTGCCTTTTGACTGATCTCATCCGGGCTATCGTCCGGGCTTATGGCCATGTTCCCGCCATAGCGCAGCCCCATGGCACCGACCTTTTCGCCCAGGGCCTCGCGGGCCTCCTGGTAAATCACCAGCTGCTGTAGCAAGCCCTCGTCCGGCTGCTGTGCCACGCGCTGGATGAGGACGCCGACTTCCCAATCATAGGCCAAACGCAAACGCTCGCGCTGGCTTTCGCGCTTGACTTCCAGGATCTCCAACTGGTGGTCGGTCTCCACCAGGCGTCGCTCCAGCACCAGCGAAGCACGCAGCGCCTCCTGCAATTCTGCGGAATTCTCCTCGTCTAGCTTGAAACTATCGATCAGCGCCGACAGACTATCGGCCTGGAACATCAACACGGCATGCTCTCCGGCGAGCGCATCCCGCTCGAGGACCAGTTGTTTCTGCTCTGCTTCGAGAGCGCGAATCTCTCTGACATCCGCCCTGCCCGAACCGGCACCGAAGACAGCAATCAAGCCCGTGACTAAAAATAAAAATCCAGACATAGGTCTATTCCAATCCATACTTCCCCAGTTTGTAGTACAGAGCACTTGTTTTAATGCCGAGTATTTGCGCCGCCCTGGTCTTTACACGATTGGCCTGTTCCAAAGCTCGTATTATCAGTTCTCTCTCCAGATCGTCCAGCATCTTATTGAGCGGAATCTCACCCTCTGCCAAGTTCTCCGGCTCTATAATCTGCCGCTGCTCCTCCTCGAGCACCAGCGGCAAATCGTGCCGGCCGATCTCCTCGCCATCGGATAAGACGATGGTGCGCTCGATGACGTTTTCGAGTTCGCGCACATTGCCGGGCCAGATATAATGTTTGAGGGCGTCCATGGCCTCGGGAAGAATGGATTTGGGCCGCAGATTCATTTCCTCGCACTTTTTCCGCAGGAAAAGCTCTACAAGTTCGGGAATGTCTCCTCTGCGCTCCCGCAGGGGTGGCAAGTTCAGGGGAATCACCTCGAGTCTATAAAATAAATCCTCGCGAAAATCCCCGCTCTCTACCATTTCCTTGAGCTGCCTATTCGTCGCAGCTACCACCCGTACATCGGCATCTTGCGTCCGTTCGCCGCCAACGCGGTCGAATTGCTTTTCCT
Organism: uncultured bacterium; assembly: GCA_964005845.1. Taxonomy (GTDB): domain Bacteria; phylum Latescibacterota; class UBA2968; order UBA8231; family UBA8231; genus CAXFTV01. The sequence goes on along the minus strand of CAXFTV010000733.1, from coordinate 8,659 downwards.
GCAGCACCCGCAGCAGTTTTACCTGGGTATCTAGGGGAATATCCCCGATCTCGTCGAGGAAGATGGTACCCCCGGCCGCCAGTTCAAATTTCCCCTTTTTCTGCCGCACCGCACCGGTAAAAGATCCCTTTTCGTGACCAAAAAGCTCACTTTCGACCAGTTCCCGTGGCAGGGCGCCGCAATTTACCTTGACGAAGGGACCGGCCTGGCGGCCGCTTTGATAGTGGATGGCCCGAGCGACCAGCTCTTTGCCAGTGCCGCTTTCGCCGTAGATCAAAACCGATGAATCCGTCCCGGCCACCTTTTGCACCATCCTCAGAATCCCCCGCACCTGATCCGACTGACCGACGATTTCGCCAAAATTGTAGCGCCCGCCAATTTCCTCGCGCAGGTAGCGGTTTTCCTCGCCCAAACGCTCGCTTTCCCGCCGCGCCTTTCGATATTCCAGCACATTCTCTATCTTGAGACGTATGGCGGCACTTGGAAGATCCTTGGTAATAAAATCGACAGCTCCCCTTTTCATTGCTTCAACGGCCAGTTCGATGGTGCCGTGAGCGGTGTTGACCATAACATCCGTATCCGGCGCCTCCCTCTTAACTGCATCCACAACGTCAAGCCCATCCATCTCGTCCATGCGGTAATCGGTGATGATCAGGTCGAAGTTCCGCTGCCGAATTTGCGCCATCCCTTCAGGGCCGCTATAGACGGCAACACCCTCATGCCCCATGCGCTCTACCATCAGGGCCAGGCCGCTGGCAATCGCTTCGTGGTCGTCGATGATCAGCACCTGACTCATTCAGTTCACCCCCCCCTCATGGCGCCCTTCCACCGGCAGGATCATCTTGATTGTAGTACCCCGCCCCTCGGCGCTTTGCAATTCCACCCGGCCCCGATTTTTTTCCAGTGCCTGTTGCACTATGGCCATACCTAAACCAGACCCTTTTTCCCTGGTGCTGAAAAAAGGCTCGAATAGACGCGCCTGCACCTGGGAACTCATTCCCGGTCCGGTATCCTGGACTTCAATAACTGCCTCGCCATTGCTGCGTGCACCCCGCACCTGCAATTCACCCCCCTTTCGCATGGCCTGGACTGCGTTTTTCATCAAATTGAACAGGGCGCGTTTGATCTGTTCGGGATCGCCAAAACCCCGTATGTCGGGCGGCACATTCTGCTGATAGCGGATACCGGCCTCTGCCATTTCCGGCGCCAATAGGAAGGCCGCATCTTCAACCAGCTGATCCACCGCTATGGGCTCTGGACTGGGCGGCGCCGGGCGAGCAAAATCGAGAAATTCGGCAATCACCTGATTCAGGGTCCGCACTTCGCCGATGACTTTCTGAATGTGCTGTTTGCGGGTATCATCCGCCGGCAAATCATCGGCAATGAGGCCGGCGTAAATTTCGATGCCACCCAGGGGATTGCGAATTTCGTGCGCCACCCCGCCCAGCATTTGCCGCAACTGCGCATCGCGCTCAAGCAGCTTGCGCCGCATCTCGTCCATGGTGTCGCCCAGATAACCCAGCTCGTCCTGGGCCGAAGTATCCACTGCCTCCTCGAGATTGCCACGCCCGATTTCCCGCGCTGCCCTTACGAGTCGCTGAATGGGCCGGGTAATGGTGCGAGCCAGGCCCAGGGCGACGACGATGGTCAATAAGACGCTGACTCCGGCAAAGACGAAGACGGAGCGCTTAAAGACGTAAATCGTGTCCATAAAAGCGGCACCGATGTCGACCCCGACTGCAGCAACCACCTCGCCACCCGCATAGATCGGCGCGTAACCCGTCATATAGTCCATACCGCTGGCCTCGTCTTTGAAGCGCACCGAGTGGGCGGGAGTGCCTTGCCACACCTGCTCCAGCTCGAGGCGATCGCGGATCCAGTTGTGGTATTCGCGGCCGATAGAGACGCCCTCCTCGGTATCCAGCAAGCTGCGTCCGTACTGGTCAAATACATATATTCTCCGCGCCTCTACCATTTCCCTTGCCTGCTTTAGCTGCGCCCGCAGACGTTTGTAGACGCCGTAGCTTTCGGCCCCTGGCCGCAGGTGGCGCAGTACTTCGCCGTTGGGTCCGGTGCTGACCAGCTGGGCAATGGCGACCAGGCGTTCGCTCATCTGCCGTTCGAGACTGCGCTCGGTAACTTCGAAGAGGACCCAGCCACTGCCACCCACCATTACCATGACCAGGAGGACAAAACCAAGCACCAGCTTGTGCCCAATGCGTCCATGCGGCTGCCGCCGCTCCCCGGTTTCAATATATTTTCTGAACATGCTTTGCCCGCCCAACGGGTGTTTGTTGCCATTTTAAATGTAGCTTCTCACCCGGGGACAAACAAGATCTACTTCATCAGCACGAGCTTGCGAACCCGAATCCCCTGGCCCGTCTGCAGCCGGGCCAGATAGATGCCGCTCGATGCCCCTCTGCCAACCTGGTTGCGGCCGTTCCAGCTCACCTGGTGCATTCCGGCTGGTTGCAAGCCCTGCACCAGGGTTTGGATCTTCTGCCCGCTCAGATCAAAGACCTCCAGAGCTACGGGGCCCGCCACCGGAATCTTGTAGCGCATGCTCGTCGAGTTGTTGAAGGGATTGGGGAAATTCTGCTCCAGGCGCGGCGCTTCGGGCCGTGGTAGCTGCTCCCCTTTCCCGACCTTGGTTTCAATCTCGTCGGCACCGATGCGATACTGCTTATCGCCAGATGCAATCAGGACATTCTTGCCCAGCGCCAGATAGCGGCCCAGTCGTGGCTGCCTGGCAACCAGTTGAAAATAGGCCTCCGAGCCATAGCGGTAATTCGCGGTCGGCGCAGCGTGTTCGAAACGACTGTCCTCCCAGTAGCCATGGCGGAGAAAAAAGGTCTTGTCGCCAACGTAGCGGACCTCCTGAGAACGCACCTTAGTTGTGTTCTCGGCATCGGCATAGGCATTCAATGCCTCCGAAGCCGCCACCGCGTCGGCACCACTTTCGGCGCGCAGGGCAGGGTCGTCGGCCAGCGGTGCCGGCGGCTCGTCCTCGACGATGAGAAACGAAGTATAGGGGGTAATAATGCCGTATAGTTTGCTCAGGGCTACGATTTCCTCAACAAGTTCGTCATCGGTACCGTGCAGGCGAATCTGATCCAGCAGAAATCCCACCTTGCGGGTTGCCCACAGGCGCGGCAGGAAGTCGGGACCGGATTGGCGCGTGTCCACCGTGCGGCTAAACTCCTGCCGCTCCCCCAGGATCTGCCCCGAGAGGGCCACCCTGACTTCCCCCTGACCATCCAGTCTTCCCACCTGGACAACCTGCCCCCCCCGGAATAAGTCCGGCAGTGTCTGGGGGTAATAATCCCGGGGCCTCGCACCGGTAAATTCCAACCCCAGATCTGCCAGCACCGGACTGCTGACCTTGGTATAAAACGACGATACAGCTACTTCTATATCTTCACCGGGTTTGACATAGGTGGGTGCCCCCCCATGTTCACCGGCTATCCGGTCCAGCAAGTGGGTGTTTACCTCGTTGCCCACGCCAAAAACGAAGATCCGCGCCGACGCCGCGTTGGCTGCGGCAATGCCGTTGAGAATCTTCTGCGTTTGAGTCTCGCCAATAGTCGGTTTTCCATCCGTCATAAAAACCACCATCTCAGCGCGCTCGTCACCATGCATCATGCCCAGGGCGCGCACCAGAGCATCGTGAATATTGGTCCCCCCGATGGCCTCGATGGCATCGATGTATTCGAGCGCTTGCCGCCGGCTTTCTGCGCTGAGCGCGACCACTTCGTCGGCGAAGGTGGAAACCGTGGTGCTATAGTCCACGATATTGAATTCGTCTCCCTCATTGAGGTGTTCGACGGCGAATTTGAGTGCCTCTCTAGCCTGGTTAATTTTTTCGCCCGCCATACTGCCCGAGCGGTCAAAAACCATAATCATGCGCTTGGGAATGACCTGATCGGTCGATGCTTTGGCCTCGGGCGCTGCCAGGAGCATATAGTATCCCGCTCCGAGGTCCGGGGGAAAATAGGTCAAAAGATCGATGCCCACCTCGTCCTGCGACAAAGTATAATAGAGCACGAAATCCTCGCTGGGAGTCACCCCTTCATCGGCGTAAATTACCCGGACCTTGGTCTCATCTTGGCGCTCCACGATGATCTCGTGCGAAGGCGAGTAGACCGCCCGAATCGGCACCGAGGAGCGAATCTGTACCTGCACCGAGACATCTTCCAGGGGTGCGGCCGAAAACTTTTCGGTATTGAGGGGATAGACATAGCGCACAATGCCGGCATCCTGGCGCAGGATCTCGTCGTAGGCCAGCTCAAGCCTTTTTTCGCCCTTGCCCGGAATTGGGAAAATCCTCGCCCGGTAGGCGCCCCGCCCCACGTACTCCAGCAGGGCTGGATCGATCCGTTGGCGGACGATATCCTCATATATTTGCCTGGCTTCTTCGGCGGCTAGGATTTCGGCGCTCAAGGGCTCGCCATCGACATACATAGAAAAAGCCGAAAAACTGGCCTCCTCGGGAAGCGGAAAGATATAGGTTCCCTCCACATCCCATTCTGCCGGGTTTAGAAATACTTGATCGATTTCGGTGTGCGCCGCCTGATCTTCTATTTCGACGACCACCCGGTGATACTTTATGGCCAGGGGTACGCCCCGAGGCTCGGGAATGATGATGCCGTCGGCACCAACCAATGATGCCGCTGCGATTAGTAAACCCAGTGCACGCGCAATCATGGCCTACCTCCCTTGCCGCCGGACCTTCATCGCACCCCAGGAAGTTTCTTCCACCGCACTTTCAATATCCCCTTCGTAGTCGACGCCTCCAGCGGCCGCCGCATCCTTGATAGCTCCGGTTATCAACTCGTCCAGATTGGTCGAACTGGTCACCGGGGTGGCGCCGCCAGCACGGTCGCGGGCGCTGGCATCCCCCGCCGCGCTAAAACCCTCAGCCTCCATGGATTTCTCTCCAGCAGCGCTGCCAAGCAGGGGCAAATCGGAGGGAATTTCTCCGCCCTCCTCCACCCTCCAGACCTCATCCCCCTTGCGGTAGGTCGTGGTGCGACCTTCGACTACCACGCTCACTTCTTCCCCCTTCTCATCCACGTACTGGGTTTCGTAGGCCAGCCACTGGAATTGCCCTTGCGTGTCCCTGGCCACCTCGCGAAAAATATCCTCGCCCTTGCGGTCCAGACCACTGGCTCCAAGGGCATGGATCACAATCCCCTTTCCGCGTGCCACCTCGAGCTCATCCCTATAGTGGTAATCATCCCCATAGTCGAGGTGGGGGGGCGCATCTGCTATCAAAAAAATCAATTTCCCGGCCCCATTCTCGGAGTCCCAATTCAACTCCTGCACGGCCATGTGTAGCCCCTCGTTGAAACTTTCGGGATAGTCGCCACCGCCCTCGGCTTGAATCTGATCCAGATTATCCACGATTAAGTCAATATCCCGGGTGAGTTCGTAAACCCTCGTGACATATTCATCACCCCGGTCGCGATAGGCGACGATGCCAAAGCGCACATCCGGGACGGGATCACCTAGAGCGATTTCCGTAATCATCGTGCGAATCTTTTCCTTTACGGCATCGATTTCGTCCCCCATGCTCCCGGTCGCGTCCAGCAGAAATGCCACATCCAGGCGCGGCCCCTGCCCTGCCTGTGAAAAGCTCGCCAGACCCAAGAGCTGGGCGCTTGCCCAGATTAATATCCACCCTTTCATAACTCGCCTCCTGTGCGTCAAAGTGTGCGACCATGTCTTCGAGCCCTAACCGCTGCATGGATAGATTCCACGAGAGTATTGGGATTATAGCTAAACATATTAGAAGTAGCTCGAGCATGTCTCTTCCTTTCCCCCCCAAGGAGAGCAATAGCAATGCCAGCCACTTTAAGACCCCCAACGATAAATTAACATGTGAATAAAAAACAATGCTTTAATTAATAAACGCGCACAACCCCGGCTTCCAGTTCATGCCCATTTATTCAGATTATTGAGACTTGGGTATCAGTTTTTTGAGAGTGGAAATCTGCGCCGCTTTGTGGCCGGGAAACACGCCTTAAACTGGCCCCAGCTGTCGACTAAAAGACAATCTCCCCTTAAATTAAAGAGGCACTGGTTAAAAAAAAAATTCACAAACTGCCAAAACGAAACGAAAGAATACATGTTTTCAGATGAACTTAAAGCCAGGTTGCGCAACGTCCACGCCTACGCCGTTACGCCCTTTAAAAAGGACGCTCTACTGACCCTGGATCTGGAGGGCTTCTGCGGCAATATCCAGTTTATGATCGACCGCGGCGTGCAGGTCATCGCCGTTGGCGGTGGCACCGGCGAGGTCGATTCCCTGGCTGCTGCGGAACTAGAAACCCTGGCCCGGGCCGCGGTGGAAGTAGCGGGCGACCGCGCCCTCATCGTCCCCACCCTGCCCGAAAACCTGGCCACTGCCGCCGCCCTGGCACCACGCTACCAGAAAATCGGGGCGCGCATAGCCCTGGGCATGGCGCCCTTCATGCGCAATCAGGTTCCCGAGGATCTGGAGGGCGTATTCAATTACTACGAACAACTGGCCCAAGTTTCGGATCTGGCCCTCCTGCCCTACAACACCCAGGCCTGGACGGCGGACTTTTTTGAGCGCCTGGCCGCAATCGATAAAATCATCGGTGTCAAGGATCCCTGCCAGGTCCCCCACAATCTCTTTCGCGCCATCAAACGCCTCGGCGATCGCTTCGTGTGGATAGGCAATAAACGCCACGATCCGGGCGTGTTGCACTTCCGCTTCCAGGCCGGCATTGAGGCTTTTACCGCTGGTTTTATAAATTTCATCCCCTCTTACGAACTGGAACTTTTTGCCGCCGCCGGCAGGCGGGACTGGGACCGCATGATCGAAATCCAGGAAATCCTAGCGCCGCTGGAAAGATTGCGCAACAACTACAGTGAAGGCCTGCTCAAGACCGGCCTGGACCTCGTCGGGCTGTGCGGCGGACCGGTGCGGCCCCCGCGCACCGATGCCAGCGCCGAGGGCCGCCAAGCCCTGGCCCGGGAACTGGCACGCCTGGGGGTAGATCTTCTGCAAGGGTAAATCTTGCTTTAATACACCACGGCCAGCGCTCCCGTCCGTGTATCCTGGCCCTCCTCTGCCTCGACCAAAACCCGGTACAGGTAAAGCCCAGGAGGCACCAGTGCCCGGCTGGCCTCGCGTCCATCCCAGGAAAATTGGAAAGTGCCGACGCTTACCCCACCCCGGTGCAGCACTCGCACGAGCCGGCCCGACACATCGAATATTTCCACCTGCATAAAAACGACATCCGTCAATTGTAATAACTCGAAAGAAAATTTGATGGCATCGTTTAGCCCGTCGCCGTTGGGCGTAGCAGTTGTAGGCTGCACCTTAAAACCAGCGAGCAGGTGGTTTGAAAATGTGGTGCGAACAGTGAGGCTCTCGCTGGACAGGCTGCGGTCTGCATCCCCGGGGTTTATCGGTTGCGCCAGTTCGAGGGGGCGTTCCGTATTGCGCACCCACGCCGAAAAGGCGGTGCCATAACGCAGCGCTGGGGCGCGAAAAACCACGGCCAACAGCTCGCCCGAATCCCCCGCCTGCAAAAGGCGCGGCAGCTGGACCGAAAATAGGGTCGAATCCGGACCCTCGATAAAATATTCAAAGGGCACTGGCCTGCCCCCTATCTTCACCGTATCCACCCCGGCCACTCCAAAGGGGGTGGATATCTGAATGCGATCAAAACCGGAGTGTTTTGCCCGAATCGTGGGTTCGATGGATAAAATAAACTGGGCCGTTTCCCCCAATTCGACCTCGGGTGGAAAAATCTCGCATCCTTTCTCAGGCGAAATAATAAACGCGGCCATCCCAGACGCCGACGCAAATGCCGTCTCCAGTCGGGCAGGGCGGCGCCGTGATCGGGGCGCCGAAATTCGTCTGCCCAAGACAATGCCCACTGCTCCGATCAAGGGCGTAGAGGACGCCATCATTAGCTCCAACCAGAACCCGTTCGCCCCAGATCAGGGGGGCCGGCAGAATGGAACGTCCCGCTCTACTATAAGGCGTCATATCGATTAGATCGTCGCCGCTGTGGAACTTCCAGCGCAGCGCGCCGGTCTCGAGTTCGAAACACTGGACCTGGCCTCCTGGGGTAACGACAAAGATGTGCTCTTCGTTGGCCGCCAGCCCACTGGGATAGCTCTCCAGCAGCTGTTTGTGCCAGACGATTTCACCGGTTTCGGAGTCGAGTACAACAAGGCATTTGTCGTCGCCCCCACTCACCAGCAGATCCCCGACTCGCACGGGCGCAGCGCAGGCATAGGTAGTACCCAGCGGCCGCTCCCAGGCGATCTCGCCGCTGCCACGCTGCAATGCCAGCAACCCGCGCCCCTGTTGCAGCAGAATCAGTCGGTCTGCCGCTACGAGCGGACTGGCACAAAAGGGAAAAGCATCCAGATCGTCGAGTTTTGTATACCATTGGCGCTCCCCGCTGGACAGATCGAAAGCGCCGTAGCCGCCCTTGGCCCCGGCGTAAAGGGTTTGCTCATCCACGACCGGGGCGATGTGAACCCAGCGATAGGGAAAGCCTGGCAAATCCGCCTGCCACAGCCGCCTTCCGGTTGCCGCATCTAGAGCCCAGATGCGCCCGCTGGCCGAGACGCAGACACAGCGTCCCCGAGCATCCACAGCAGGGCTATTTTT
>CAXFTV010000732.1:0-8051 GCA_964005845.1 uncultured bacterium | reverse complement strand
GACCTGGGTACCAATCAGGTCGTCTGCTGGAGCATCGATTTCGCCAATTCCACGCTGCTACCCGCAAGCGCCATCACCCTGCACGATCTCGCGGGGCCTCGACATATCCAGTTCACCAGCAGTGGTGAACTGGGATTTGCGCTGAATGAGCTCGACAATACGGTCAGCGTGCTGCGGCGCGATGCCACCAGGGGCGGTGAACTCTCATTGGTGCAGACCCTTTCCTCGCTGCCGCAGGGGTGGGCCGAGGCCCACCCCGATCCTGCGACCTTCCCCAACGAAGTTTACTCCAAGCCTTCGCACGCCTCCGAGCTGCTGCTCTCGCCTGACGATCGCTTTGTATACGCCAGCAACCGCGGCCATGATTCAATTGCGGTTTTTGCGATAGATGCAGCGGCCGGAAAACTTAGGGCATTGCAGTTCGAGTCGACCCGGGGGCGCATTCCCTGGGTGTTTTGCTTGAGCGCAGACGGCCGCTTCGTGGTCGTGCAAAACAACCACACTCGGGCCCGCGAGGCGGGACCAGACAGCGTGGTGGTGTTCCGGCGCGATGAATCCACCGGACTTCTGCACTTATCGGCGGCGCGCCTGGAGTTTTCGACTGTGTCATCCGTTTGGCCACTCCCGGGGAGGGAGTGCAGCACATGGAGCGGGAATTAAAAGCTCTTTTTGGCGCCGAAGCGCGGAGTGAGGGGCCGCTGGCTGCCAGCGGCGCCGGGTTGCGGTTGCGCGGAGTGGACCTGTGTCGCCCGCTGGATCCGGGGCAGGTGGCTTTTCTGCTCGACGCCCTGAGCCGGTTCCGGATCGTTTGTATCGCCGCGCAAAACCTGGCGAATTTCTCCCTCGCTCACTTCGAGCGCTTCGCCAATCACTGGGGAGCGCCGGTGCCCCATCCGAACAACTTCATGCGCGCCGGCAAGCCGGCACAGCAGGATGGTGCCAGCGATGGCCCGATCGAACTGATTCCCTTTGCACGGCGAAGGGCGGCGGCGGTGAACGCTGCCTTTCCCGGCCAATTGCAGTGTCTGCCGCACGATTCGCCGACGGTGCTGGTGGTGGCCAATTTTCACGGGGGGGCCGAGGAGCGGGCACCGGTGCGGGTGACTCCGGGCGGCTCCTGGCACACCGATATCGAATACGAGCGGTTGCCAATCTACATCTCGATGTTTCTCGCCCACAAACTGCCCGTGTCGCGCGATGCCCCGGGCGCCAGCTGGGTCGAGGACCCCGACGGCGGCGACTGCGTCCAGGCCCATCCCTATTACGAGGGGTCGGACGCGGGGCTTATGCGTCTGCGCAAGCGGTTGCCGCTGAATGGCGAGACGGCCTTTGCCGATACCGCCGCGGCTTTTGCAGCGCTGCCGCCTGCCGAGCAGGCGGAACTGGAGCGGATTCAACTCCGCCGACGATTGAATGAAGGTGACGATGGCTGGCTCGCGCCGCTGGTCCGCACCAATCCGCGCTCGGGGATCAAGTCGTTGCACAGTCCGATCTGGGCGTCGCGTCCACGGGTGCGGCCGGCGGTAGAGGTCGAGGGGCTCTCAATGGAGGAATCGCGCGTTTTGCTCGACCGGCTCGAGGCGCATGTGCTGCAGCCGCAGTTTCGCTACGACCATCTGCACGCTGCAGGCGACGTCACGCTCTGGGACAACTACATGACGCTGCACAATTCGCCGCCGATCAAGGCGAATATCGATTCGCCCGATGATGTCCGCTTGTTGTACCGAATCAGTTGCAAAGGCGAGCCGGCTCTCTCGCTGCCGCGGCGCGATGCGCCGGAGTGGCTCCAGGCCCACATCGCCGGCGGCTATGCGACTCCGCCAGAGATCATCGATTCTGTTTGAGGCCGAAAAAACGATCTCAAACAGAATCGATCCGGTCCTTCTTAGCCCCCCAGGTAGAGGATCCTCCTGAACGCGTGAGCAGCCCCACGGTGGCCAGTTCCGGCTCGACCCGGTGAATGCCGTCGGCCGACTCGGGGTAACAGATGAACTCGCGCTCGGGCGCGCCTGGCACATCCACCTGTTAATGCGGAACGTATCGCCTTATTTGATTAGCTGCATGCCCGCCCCCGGGATTCGGGCCTATGAGACGCCTTTGCCGCCGATGAACCCGGTGGCGTACAGGTTCGTCACTCCCGTCAGGCTGAGTAAAAAAAGATTAGCTTCCCCGTCCACTGCCTATTGCTCGCGCCCGCTGCCCTTTCGCTTATCGCGTGAATTCTCGTTCAGCGAATAACGAATGTCTACCCGGCTTTGGTCGTTCAGGCCTGTCCCTGGGTCTTGCTCGCCGCCGCCCTGCCCGCCTCGCCGATCCCGCGCATGTACTTCGGGTTCACCCACAAATCTGCGGCTTCTGGCTCGTATCCGCCCACCAGCGCTCCCCGCGAGGCCAGTCGGCGCAGCTGTGCAATTGTGAACCACTTCACTTCTACCCCATCGGCGATCTGGAACTCTGGCTCTTCCCCACAGGGAAAGGCATACACCCGGCACAAACTTCCGCGCTCTTCAAAATCGCCGACGTAGCTCAGCCAGGGAAGTTCAGGACCCAATTTTTCGCAACAAATCTCCTGAGCGGCGCCCACCAGGTTGCCGTAGGGGGCCTGATGGGCGCCGCTCAGAGGCCCACCGGGCAACTCCCAACCACCATTTTTGCGCTGGAGCAAAAACTGCTCGTTTTGCTCCAGCAACAGGCGCACATTTGCGATGCCGCAATCGCCGTGATGCGGCAGCAGGGAACGGCCCTCGTAGGTTAGCATCTCGTGCGCTTTGTCGCTGAAGAGCTCGGGGCCACACGCCGGCGGCGCATTGAGGGCGCGATATTTATTGTATATTCCATAGCGCTCGCGTTGCGATTGGTTGGGGCCGGCTTCGTGCCAGGTAAACATATTCATCAGCAACAAATCTCCGCGCCTGAGCCGGGAATCTTCCATGGGCGCGATCTCGTCGGCTCGCGCGCGCTCCACCCTCCAGACGCGGCCCTTGCGCACCTTGCGGCTGATTTTGAAAGAACCCGGCGAGACAGCCAGCGCACCGATCTCCTCTTCCAGATCTACCAAGGGCACAATTGCAAAGAGCCAGTTGAGCGAGGAGCCGGCTTGCTGGTAGGTTTTGTAGTCCTGGTGCGCCGTGGGATGCGAACCGCCGTAGTCGCCGCTCGTGCCTCTGGCCCCGGGGGTTTTGAGATAGGCCACGCTCGCGGCTAGCGCCACGGGGCCGCCGAGCAGGGTCTGCGCCGCTTCCACCACAAAGGGGTGTGCGGCGATGTAAGTCAGGCCGGGGTCTTCGATATAGCGGCCGTCGACTATGAACTGGGAGGCCGGCGCCGGATATACTTTCTTGCGCTCCTCTATATCCGTGCGCTTCACCGCGCGGATCACCCCCGCGGTCACCCGCTCCAATTCTTCCTCAGAGAGCAGACCACGCACTATCACAAAACCCTGTTTGGCGTAATTCTGTATTTGTTCCCGTGTCAATCTAGCAGCCACTGCAAACTCCTTTGAAGGGCCAAAAAGCCTTGATAAAAGAATTAAACTTGATAAAAGAATTAAAAGTAAAATGGATCATTCAATTTCCAGCAGGCTGTCGAAGGCGACCATCGCCGGTGCGGCTTTGCTGTAGTAGCCCCAGGTGAAATCCGCCATGAGCGCGGCTACGTCCCGGGAAGGGTCCCACAACAGCTTGGCAATGACCCAGGCCTTCAGCGCGTTCTGCCACTCGTCCCAGTTGGGCAGTGGTGGGTCCGCCGGCGATGGCATACTGGCGCAAAGCGCGATGAATAGAGCAAATAGAGTTCGTGGAATCATCCTGAATCCCTTGGTAGTTCAGGGGCGGGTTAGTCCGGTGCGATCCCGGCCACCGTCAGCCGGCGGAGGGTCTCGGCATGGACTTCCTCAGAAAGGGGCCCGCGCCGGGCCGCTGCGGCATTCTGGCGGATGTGATCCAGGTTCTGGCTGCCGATGATGGTGGTGTGAATGTGCGGGTGGGCGAGGGTCAGGCGCAGCATGAAGGCGGTCGGGGTCTCGCCGCTGTCCCTGAGTTCATCGAGATTCGCTTCCTTCCAAGGTATCCAGCGATCCTCCGACGAGCGGCTGCCCTCTCCGGGCTCGCCCTGGGCAACGCCGCCGCGGACGATAGTGCCCATGCCGGCTTCGGCCGCCTGCGAGATGCGGTTTTCGTTGGTGCGCTCGAGGCCCGAGTAGGGAATTTGGAACACATCGAAGTGGCCGCGTTGCGCAAAGAGGGACAGGGCCTCTCCTGAAGTGGAATGGCCGATCCAGCGCACCTTGCCCTGGCCGCGCATCTCTTCCAGGGCATCGACGAGCCGTCCCGAATCCACGTCTTCGACCGGGGCGCCGTGCAGCTGCATGATGTCGATGTAGTCGGTGCGCAGACGCTTGAGGCTGCGCTCGAGGCCGACGATGAGGTTGTCCCGGTTCCAGGCCCTGCCCTTGGGGATGCAGCCGCACTTGGTGGCCAGCGTGAACTCGTCGCGGCGATGCGAGATGTAGCGCCCGATGCGGGCTTCGCTATGGCCGTAACAGTCGGCGGTATCGATGAAATTGATGCCGCAGTCGAGGACGGTGTTGAGCACGGCCTCGGCGTGATCGTCTTCCATGGGCCACTTGATCGTGGCATCCCGCAGGGCCATGGCGCCAAAGCCGAGGCGGGTGGCTTCGATGTTCGTGCGGCCCAGGGTCGTTTTAGGTAGTACGCTCATCGCACATCTCCATCAGGCTGATAGTGCAGGTGGCGGCTCCTGCGGGTTGGCAGGAGGGTTTGCGCCGACTTAGAGGATGACTTCGCGCAAGCCCTCATCCGCTGCTTGTTGGATATACAAAACCGTGCGCATCGAACGAATGACTGCCGCCGAATCCAGTTCCACATCTTCACCCCGGATGTCTCCGACGAACTGATCAAAATAGCTCAGACCCCCATCGGCCAGAGGCCGTTCCACCAGCTCGCCATCCACCGTTTGTTTAATCGTCTTTGCAACCGTGGCGGTCTCCAATACTCCATCGCGCCCCCAGATTGTTATGCGCCAGTAATAGGGCAAGGAATACCCGCCTTTATCGGGCATAAAATACGAGACATCGCCCAGGACGCCACATCCATTATTCATCGTCAGCATCATCTGCCCGCCATCTTCAAAATGCGGGAACTCCGGCGCAAACGCATTCCAGCAACGCGCCGCATTAATCGTCGAAAATTCCAAGCCCGTCATCCAGGGGAGGCCATCAATCGCGTGAATGCCGATATCGGTAATTGTCCCACCGTGTTTGCCCGGTTCAAAATACCACTTTGCCCGAGAGCCCAAATTCAAGGGATGCTGTCCGCCAAATGAAATTGCGTGCACCTCGCCAATTGCACCATCCCGAATCAGATTTCGCAACCCATTCATCTGGCGTGAGTCCCGCATCGTCAGCATGCATCCTACCTTTAAGCCCGTCTCCTTTATCAATCGATCCATCTCGTCAATTTCATCCCGCGACGTGCATAGCGGTTTATCCGCAATCGCATGCTTGCCCCCCTTCAACGCCGCAATCGCCAGCGAGCCCCGCCGCACAAAATAATCTCCAATCGCAATCACATCACAATCCGCATTGGCGATCAAATCCTCCACTGAATCGTGCGTGATGTCGACGCCTTTCCCCCTGGCCTCTGCCCTCATATCTTCGGTGTCATCCCCGGCTGCCACGACCTCAAATCCATCGGTCTCAACGACTTTTTTGTGCAAACTGTAAATGTGATCGTGCTGAAATCCCACAAACCCAAATCGCCATGCCATATTCGCTCCTATCCCTTGCGCTATTGATTGGCAGGTGGAAAAGTATCACTCGCTTTGGGAACGCCGGGAGGGTCAATCCATCCTTTCTTTCCTGCGTTCCTCCATGCGGCCTCCGAAACGGCAGTCCCGGCCGGATAATAGAATATAGCCATAGCAATGAGGGCTGCCTATATCAAAGCATATAAACCCCTTAAGTGGTTATTGGGTGGTCCTGTTTCCAAACGCTATATTGCCGGGCGAGCGGTGCAAAAGGTCGGCAAAAGGGGCAGGACGAAAGCCAGTATGGCGCGAGATATCTCGACGTACAGCCCAGGTCATTTTTTGCGGCTCAAGTTATTTGTACTATATTAGGAAACTTTTGGTTTATAACAGCCAGAAGACGACTGAAATACATACTCGTGTAAGTCGTTTAACCGGCCATTGGCAAATATTCGCGTCGAAAGGACCAGTCGCAGCAGAAAGAACGCGAGACTACAGAGCATTGACCGGGCTGCGCGGTGCTTGCATCCCGGTGGGCATCGGCTTGCGCGCGGCATGGTAGCTTCGAGAAGGGGGTGCCTGGCCGAATAGCTCCACGGACGACCCTTTTCTGCGATACTTCCATACGCTGAATTTTGCCCCCCGGATCAGGGCGCCGGTACTGATGGTCAATGCCACCGGCGATGGCCGAGCTAGAGAAGCGCGATCCCGGATCGGCAGCCAACGCAAAAATACAGCGTAGATATCCAGGACTTTTCGCTACCGCGGAAAGGGGCAATGGGATGAAGGGCTCCGGTATCGTTCTCTAATGGATCCGCGGAGAAAAGGCGCTCAGCTTCGAGCGATTCGAGGCCATGGTGCGTCGGGCCGCCGTTGGTAGCGCCGATATTGTCTGTTCAAGCGAGTGCTCTCCGGCGCTTATGCCAGCAGAGACGAGGCGATTCCCGAAGAGCAATACTGCGCGCGGGGGGAAAAGATGCCAAGGTCAACTCTCGTACGACAATACCCTTTTAATGGTGAGATAAGAGTAATGAAACAATGCAATGAACTCTCATTGAGTGACGCACAGAGAGATGAATGTCTCAAAGGGATCAATGAAGACGGGTTTTCCATTCTTCCGGTGAGACTCCCCGGCGATCTTCTCGAGCGAATAGTCCACTATATCGATACCTATATAGACAGAGTGCGCAATTACGAACCCAACCTCGCCAATGCCTCGGAGACGAGGTACATATATATGCGCGATTCCATAGCCGAAGATGACCCGGTTTGGAAAGAATTGATGATGTTCAAACCGACATTGCAACTTTGCCACGACGTATTTGGTCCTATGTTCCACCTGTCGCAAGATATGTGGAGGGTCTATTATCCCGAACCCAATGCCCCCAGACAACCCACTAGCGAGGGGTGGCACTCCGATGGTCCGAGGGTCCTGCCCATTTTGGAAGATGGTCGATGTCCGCTGTACTTCCTCCGCTTTGGCTATCTGCTAGCCGATAGCACCCATGATAACGACGGAACCGTAGAATATATCCGCGGCTCTCATAGAAGACCGTGTTTTGACGCGCGTCCCCTGCCTGGACAACGAAATAAGCGATTGGGCAACACCAGCTTTTACAGCGCCGAAGAACGGCGCCAACCCGACTTTGATACCGATCGCGTAGCGCTGCGAGGAAAAGCGGGCACGGTCTTTGTCTTGCACAATGCCGTTTGGCACAGAACCCTGGCCAATCGTTCCAATAGACCACGTGCCATAAGCTATTTCCAATACAGTCTGACGATGCTTCGGCCCCTGCGCCGACAGTCCCCTTACGAAGGCGATATGTCTCATCTGACCTCTGAAGAAAGGTGGTTATTGGGCGAGCCTAGACCCGGTCGGAGTTGGACTGAGGGGGAGCCGCATGACTGGGTGAGGATGGGGCGTTTCGGGCGAGATGTCGATTCTCTGGGAGGGCTTGGCCAAGAGTTGTGAGGATCCTCGAAAAACCCTTGGGATAATCATGGCATTTGCGGCAGCTAGTGGATTCCCGGTTCAACCGGGATGATTTTCCCAGCGTCAAAGAGCAGCGTTTCCCGGCTGCGGGCACTTGCAAAGGCTGGGCGCAGGCGACAGAGAAAAATCACCGGAAAGGCGAGAACCATTAAAAGATGAAAATTGCCGCCTATCAGGCACCCTTGTTCGAGAACGGTTCGCTGGCGGCCTTCGAGCTTTTGCGCACGCAAGTTGCTGTGTGTGAGGAGGCTGGCGTCGGAATTCTGTGCTTTCCGGAGACTGTCCTTGGGGG
>CAXFTV010000731.1:0-5342 GCA_964005845.1 uncultured bacterium | reverse complement strand
GTGCTGATGTACTGCATAGTGTCGTAGATGGCCATGCCAGCCGTAACCGATCCGCCGGGGGTATTGAGATAAATGGAAATATCCTTCTGGGGATCCTCTGATGCCAGAAATAGCATCTGTGCAATGACCAGATTGGCTATCGCATCGTTGATGGGAGTGCCCACAAAGATAATCCGTTCCTTCAGCAGGCGAGAATAAATATCATAGGAGCGTTCGCCCCGTCCCGTCTGTTCGATGACCATGGGAATTAAAGACATATGCGCAGTCCTCTTGCCCGGCACCCCTGGCGCCGAGTTATCGTCGTTTTTTTAGACCGTTTCTTCTTTAAAAGTTGCCCGCTCGCTGAGGAAATCGAACACCTTGTTTTCGCGCAATTCTCGCTGCAGTTCGTCTACTCGGGCAGAGCGTTGCAAATTTTCCAGGTCGATGCCGCTTTGCTCGGCACGCTCGCGCAAATGCTGTTCAAATTCCTCGGCCTCAACCTCAATTCCGGCCTGCTTGCCCACTGCCTCGATCAGCAGGTAGCCCTTGAGCTGTCGCACTGCCGAGGCGCGCTCCTCCTCGCTGTACTCTTGGTCGTGGTCATGGTCGTGGTCGTGGTCGTGGTCATGGTCATGGTCATGGTCATGATCCTGCTCTTTGCGGATCGAACGCAGGTAATTTTCGATCATACTTTCGGGTAGGTCAAAGGAGTTTTTCTTGATCAATTCGGCAATGAGGTCGCTGCGCACTTTCTGACGCTCCATAAATTCCCACTGCCGCCTGAGCTGGGCAGTTACGTGCTGGCGCAAATCTTCCATGTTCTGGAACTGATCACCCAGGTCTTTGGCGAACTCGTCATCCAGTTCGGGAACCTCGCGTTCACGAATTTCCCGGACGCTAACCCTGAAGTGCTCTTGTTTGCCGGCCAGTTCCTCATTGGGCAGATCGTCTCTGTAGGCGAAGCGTACCTGGCGCTCCTCACCTGTCTGGATGCCCATGACCTTTTCTTCGAACTCGGGACTGGGCGCCTCTGCAGAACCTATGATAAAATGGCGTTCTTCGAATTTCTCACCGATAATTGGCAGACCACCTTCGTCGAGCCGCTGTAAGTCGGCAATCAGAACATCGCCGCTTTCCAGCGGGCGCTCTACCGAGCGCTCACTTGCCTGGCCATTCTGGATTTCTGCTAATTGTCTCTCTATCTCTTCTTCGGTAACTTCGTGAACGACTTTAGTAACCTCTAAACCTTCGTACTTTTCTACCTCGATTTCGGGCCAGATGTCCAGCACCGCCGTAAAGGTAAGCGCTTGACCAGGTTCGTGCTCCAACTTATCGATTTTGGGCGGTGCCGCCGGCACCAAGCCGGCCTCCCGGGTGGCTTCTTCCAACCAATTGGGCAGCATATCGCTGATAACATTGCCCCGAATCGCATCGCCGTAGCGCCTTTTGACCAAATTTAGTGGCACCTTGCCCTTGCGAAAGCCGGGAATCTCCAGCTGTTTCTGGTAATTCCGGCAGGCCTTGGAAACCTCCGATTCGATTTGGTCGGCCGCTACCTCGACCTCCAGTTCGCGTTCCCACTTACCTTTTTCTATTACATTTGTCTTCACAATCCGAATCCCGATTTTTCAAACGTGCGAAAGGGGGGACTCGAACCCCCAAGCCCTTTCGGGCACTAGATCCTAAATCTAGCGCGTCTACCAGTTTCGCCACTTTCGCATAGCAACCCACTGCAAAGTTTATATCTCGTCTAATAGTATAATATCTGCAATTTAGAGGGTCAAGACTTGGACACCTATCCCTCTAGGCGTCTCCTGGAAACTGCCAGCTTTCCATCCGCCGCCCGATTTCGTCCCCCAACAACTCGATCTGAATCCGATCCTGGGCCATGGAATCGCGTTCCCGGACGGTGACCGTGCCATCCTCGAGGGTCTGTGAATCCACCGTGATACAGTAGGGCGTACCCACCTCGTCCATGCGCCGGTAGCGCCGACCGATAGCACCCCCTTCATCGTAAAAAACCGGGAATTTAGAGCGCAGATCAGCAGTAATTTTGCGCGCTACCTCCGGCATATTATCGCGCTTTACCAGAGGCAACACCGCCACCTTGAGCGGCGCGAGCCGCGGATGAAAGCGCATTACTACGCGCTTCTCGCCCTCTACCTCTTCTTCGCGATAGGCATGGACCAGACAGGCCATGCAGGTACGGCTGGCACCGATCGAAGTCTCGACCACGGCCGGCAGGATCTTTTCGCGCGTCTGGTCGTTGAAGAAGCGCATGGCCTTACCCGAAAACTCCTCGTGCTGGGAGAGATCGTAGTCACCCCGATTGTGAATGCCTTCAATCTCGCCCCAACCAAAGGGGAATTCATACTGAATATCAAAGGCAGCGCGGGCATAGTGAGCCAACTCGTCCCCCTGGTGTTCGTTCCAGCTGAGCTTATTTGCGGGAATGCCGATACTCTCGAACCACTGCCAGCGCTCGTTTCTCCAGTAGTCGAACCATTCGTCTTCGGTACCCGGCGCGACAAAGTACTGCATCTCCATCTGTTCGAATTCGCGCGTGCGGAACAAAAAATTCTTGGTGTTGATCTCGTTGCGAAAGGCCTTGCCGATCTGGGCGATGCCAAAGGGCAATTTGTGGCGCATGGCCGTCTGCACATTTAAAAAATTGACGAAGATACCCTGGGCAGTTTCGGGACGCAGGTAAACCCGGCTGCCGTCCTCTTCCAAGGGGCCGACAAAAGTCTTGAACATCAGGTTGAAATCGCGCGGTTCGGTGAGAACTTCCCTGTTGCCGCACACTGGGCATTGACCGGCTGCTCGCTGCTGCTCGCTCAGCATGTCGTCGCGGAAGCGCGCATTGCAGTTGCGACAATCGATCATCGGATCGGTGAAACCAGCGACGTGACCGGAGGCCTCCCAAACCTTCGGGTGCATCAGAATACTCGCATCGATACCCTCTATATCCTCCCGATAGGTCATGCTCTTCCACCAGGCTTCCTTGATGTTTCGCAGTAACTCCACCCCCAGAGGTCCATAGTCCCAGCAGCCGTTAAGACCACCATAGATTTCGGAGCTCTGAAAAATGAACCCTCTGCGCTTGCACATCGATACCAGTTTTTCGGTTAAATCGGCCATATAATTCTCCCGTCAGTGAACCAGTTCTTGCCTGGAGATGGCCTCCAGGAATTCAAGCGATTTGAGACGCCCCTGGGCACCGGCATGGTACTCCAGGAAAGCGCGCAGCAAACCGCGGGTTTCAGCAGCCCGTGCCGGGCTTGCCGGAATCGCTTCCCGGCAATAAGCCTTGAGCCCCTGAAGATAACTCAGCCCCTTCAGGCTTTCACCGGCGATGCGGCTACCTGCCCGGGGACCACACGCCTTGCAAAGTCCCCCGCCCAGCGCCGCGCTGAACCACAACCAGGTGCCCCCCAGGGCGGAGCGACAAGAGACGCAATTATTCAACTCCGGCCGATAGCCGAGGGCGTCGGCCAGCCGCAACTGAAAGTACCAGAACAGGCATTCCAGCTGTTCCTGCCCCACCTCTTCGAGCGCCCCCAGCACCCCGGCGAGATACCCATAGAGGCGCCTATTGGCCTCGTGCTCGATGGTCAGATGATCGAGCAGTTCACAGGCGGCACTGGCAAAAGACAGGCGCTCCAATCCGGTCGCCAGGGCGGGAAACGAGCGCAACAAATCACACTCGCTCAGCGTCTGCACATCGCGCTCATCGCGAAAGTAAAAGACAGCCTGGACTTCACTCAGCATTTCCAGGGCCGCACCGAACTTGCTTTTTGGCTTGCGCGCCCCTTTGGCCATGACCTTGACTTTGCCGTAGCCCTCGGTGTAGAGGCTGACCAGCTTGCTGGTTTCCCCCATGCGCCAGCTGCGCATTACGATGGCTTTTGTCTTGACGATGAGCCGCGGCATCTTATTGGGTCGTATCCTTGGCTGTCGAACTCCGCAGGCGGTAAATATGCTCGCCTTCCTTGACCATGCCGTAGTCCTCGCGCGCTACTTTTTCCACATATTCCAGATCGTTTTCCAGGCGCCATAAAACATGGGTAAGACTGTCGTTTACGGCCTGCAGCCGGGCGACTTTGTCCTCTGCTATTTCCAGTTCTCGCCATTTCCGGCGCAACTGATCCAAGCCCTTATCGCCGCTGCCGAAAGCGTAGAACAGGCAACCTAGAACAAGCAGCGAGAAAATCAGTTTCCAGCCAATCGAGCGGCCCACCGCGGAGCGCTGTGTAGTCTTGATTCTGGAACGCATCTGATCTGCCGGGTAAAGTATCAGGGTGCAGGAGCAGCTTTTCAGTACCGTTTGAGAAAGCTTCTAATATTCCGCTTGCAGGGGTTTGTCGAGCAAGACCAGATCGTCCCGGTGGATTACCTCCACCGCGGGGCGACCCAGCAATTTTTCGACCTCCGGCGAACTCTTGCCCAGAATCCGGCCCACCTCATCGGAAGTATAACGGCTCAGGCCGCGACCCAATTCCGTGTTCTCTTCGTCTTCGACCCGGATCATTTCACCTACCTTGAAACGCCCCTCGCAAGCGATGATGCCAGCCGGCAGTAAACTCTTGCCCTGGCCGGTGAGAGCCCTCCTGGCGCCTCTATCTACTATCAGAAATCCCTTACAGGGAGAAGCAAAGGCAATCCAACGCTTGCGGCTTTTCAGCCTCTTCTTGGAAGGGATGAAGAGCGTCCCCTTTTCTTCCCCATTCAAAATGGCGCCGAGGCGATGTTTGCGCGCGTGGGCGATTACGGTCATCTCACCACAGGCCATCAGCAAGCGGGCCGCCTGCAGTTTGGTCTCCATGCCTCCACGTCCGTACTCGCTCGTCGTTTTGCCGACTACGTGGTCGAGTTGTGCGTCGTCGTATTCGACCTGGCGTATCAGCTCGCCCTTTTCACCGCTGGCACTATAACGCGAGTACAATCCTTCCACATCGGAGAGGATGACCAGCAACTGGGCTCCGATCATATTGGCGACGTAGGCTGCCAGCATATCATTTTCGCCAATAGTGCGTCTGAGCTCTGCCACGGCCACGCTATCATTTTCGTTGATGATAGGCACCACTCCATATTCGAAGAGACTGCGAAAGGTATTCTCCAGATTCAGATAGCGGCGGCGGTCGTAGAGAATGTCCTCGGCCGTCAACAACACCTGACCGCTGGCGACCTGATGCTGATCGAACAGTGCTTTATAGGTGTGCATCAGTAGGTTTTGACCAACGGCTGCCGTCGCCTGCAAAGCGGCAATGGAGCGAGGACGCATATCCAATCCCAGGCGTCCCATGCCGGCGACCACTGCCCCCGAAGTAACGATAGAAACCTCCATGCCCCGCTCTCGC
>CAXFTV010000730.1:0-8676 GCA_964005845.1 uncultured bacterium | reverse complement strand
TTTTATCTTTGTTGACAACGCCAACCCCACGGTAGAATTCAGCCAGGGAGAGGCATCGCTGAGGCAGATTTTTCGCGATGCTTTGGGGGCCCAGGGAACGCTCAGACCCATACACAATACGCACCCAATTTATCATACTTTCTATGATTTTGACGGTCCCCCGGTCGGATCGGAACTGCGGGTGCCCAGCTTTTCTGAACAACGCGGTCTCGATTATATCATGATCCGCGAATCCGTCTACAATCTGGAGGGGCTCTTCCTTGAGGGCCGCCTGGTTGGGATCTACTCCGACAAGGGATACGTCCACAACTGGTCGGAACATTACGGCAACGAGCCACAGTTGAGATTTGGTATCAACGCCGTCATCTTCGCGCTGACGCAGGAGGGGTCGATCGCGCAGCAGCAGATCGATTTCTTCAGCCAGCTCAGCGCCGACTGAGGGGAATTTCCATGCGTTTGGCAATATTTGCGATATTGTTCATAAGCGGATGCAGCTTTTTTATTCCGCCGACGATCCTGTACAAGAATAACCTGCTGGCCAGTTCGCAGCAGGCGGATTCTGAGCGCTATATCGTGGATATAGATGGATCCGTCACCTACGCGTTGGAGGGGCTACGCATCCGAGTAGAACCTATGACGGACGAGCAGTTGAACGCGCTGTTTCCGGAGGATTCGCACCGGGAGTTCTTTTCGACCAATCCCTATACCTATGGCAACTGGATCGACCCGATGGTGGGGCACACACCCAAGCGCTTCACGGTGTTCCGCATCACCGTGATCAACGACGTCTATGCCAAGGTTATGTTCGATCCCATCGAAGCGCTCCTGCACACTAATCGCGGCGAAATGATGAATTCCTACGGCCTGCCCTCTTTCTCGCCCTACAATAGTTTTGAGCGCTATTACCGGGCCCTGCGCGGCCAGAGCGGCAACGAATTCTACCGCTTCGACCTGCGCATGGGCAATGTGCGCAGTTCGGCCTACCTCGAAGACCAGAAAGTATTCAAAGGTGAAAGCTATTCGGGCATGCTGGTCTTCGACCCTCTAGACGAAGAGGTGCAGCAGGTTCGGCTGGTACTCAAGGACTTCGTTTTGAAGTTCGACGCTTCCGACCAGCCCCTAGAAACGGTGGATATCGTGCTCGAATTCGATCAGCAGATCGAAAGGAAACAAGTGGCGCAAGCCCAGGCCGAGTAGAGGGTCATGCGCTCCCCCGGAAAGCGCCTGTGCATCTGGTTAGCGGCCGTGGCGATCCCGATGCTGGGGGTAGGAGCCCAAGGGGAGGATCTGCGCGATACTCCAATACCCGCCCTGCGCGTCGCCTTGCTCGACTTTGAGGATGAGGCCGGTTTCCAGGGTGATTGGAACCTGGCCCAGGATGTGCCCGAGTTGCTTGGCCGTTACCTGGCCAGAGAGGAAGCCCTGGCGATCATTTCCAGGGACAGTGTAGCGCTCGCCATGCGCCAGAAGAGCGTCAAACAACGCCTGGGCCTTGAGCGGGCCATAGAGGCCGGCCGATTATTGCAGGCGGAAGTTGTGATCACCGGCATAGTGGAGAAATTCGGCGTGCGTCGTTTCTCCGCCGGCGATCCCAATCTCATCGGCTACAAAAAGTACAATTCGTCGATCGAGATAAAGAATGTGCAGTTGATCAAGATGTCTACCCAGAAGGTGGTCGAGACCCTTGAAGTATACCGGGATTCGACCGAAAGTCCGCTGGGTGTCGATCTTTTCGGACGGCCTCGCAAACAGGACAGGGAATTCTTGGCGCTATTCCGGGTCGAGTTCGGTTCCGAATCCTTTTTCGAATTGCCCTTCGGAAAGTTAGCCGATCTCGTCTTCAAAGACCTCAGCGCCGAGATCGTGCAAATCCTTGTAGATCGTCCGCCCATCGACCTGTCCGGCGATCAGGCGGTAGTGTTGGCGGTCGAGGTGGAGGAAAACGAGGTCTATCTGGGGATCGGCCATGCCGACGGACTGGAGTACGGCGATATTTTGCCCTTGGGCAAGGAGGACGAGCGAGTCGCCCTGGTCAGGGTTCACCAGCTCATCGGTCCGCACCTGTGCAAGGCTGTAATCCTCAAAGGCGGCGAGGCCGTGGAAGTCGGTTTGCCCATAGGACAGCGAGTTTCGAGAAAGCAGCTTATTAAAGAGGACGTCGTTCCGAAAAAAAAGGAGCAGTAGATATGTGGGAAATAATCAAGAGTGGCGGTCCATTGATGGTACCCCTCATCGGGTGCGCCGTCCTGTCCATCGCCTATATCATCGAGCGGCTCTGGGTCTATGGACAATTGCCCTCTTCTGAAGCAGCCCAGCAGGAGTTGGACGAGCTCGAACGCACCCTGATCGATCGGGGTGCGGCGGCCACTGTCGAGCAGTGCAACCAGGGCAAGGGATTGCTAAACTTCGTCTTGGCCGCCCTGTTGCGGCGCTACGAGACGCTGATGATCGAACAGCGCGAGTTCAAGGAAACGCACGATGAGATGATCAAGCTGGCCGAGGCTAGCGGCGGCGGCGACGTCAGTCGCTTTATGGTGATGCAGCGCGAGTTGACTGATTTGAAAGACGAATTGGTCATTGAAACGGAGGATGCGGCGCGATCCTACCTGGGCAAAAACCTGCCGATTTTAAACACCATTGGCAACATCAGTCCACTGATTGGGCTGTTGGGAACCATTCTGGGTATGATCATCGCCTTCGAGTCCATCGCCGTGGCGGGTGCCGGCGATCCCAAAGTGGTGGCGGGTGGTATCTCGCAGGCATTGGTGACCACAGCCTCCGGTTTGATTGTGGCCATTCCCTCCATTGTGGCCTATCGGTATTTGGCGCGCAAGGCCGACAAGTCGCTGGAGCGCACTGAAGTGTATGGTCACGCCTTTGCCAACACCCTGATCATGGCCGGCCAGCGCCAGCAGGCGAGCGGGGAGTAGGCCGCAGGGAGGCTAAAAAAATGGCCCGACATAAAAAGGAAAGATCCGGTAGTTTTGCCGACGAGGGCGAACCCGATCTGACGCCGTTGATCGACTGCGTGTTTTTGCTGCTTATCTTTTTCATGGTGACCACCGTGTTCTTGCACACCAAGGGCCTGGAAGTGGACTTGCCAGCCAAGAGCGATCCGGTACAGGAGCAGAAGAAGGACATCAATGTGTTGCTGGATGAGAACGGCCGTATAGAGATTAAGGGCGAGGCCATCGAGAAGACGGCGCTGGGATCGCGTCTGGTGCTGGCTATGGATGAGGCCAACAATAAGAATATCATCATCCAGGCCCAAGCCGAGTGTGCTCAGAAGCACGTGGTCTATGTGGTTGACGCGGCCAAGGATGTTGGGGTCGAAGGCATTGCCTTTGCGCGCGAAGAGGAGGAGTGAGCTATGGCCAAGAAGAAATCGGTTTACGATGAGCAGGAAATGAATTTGACGCCGATGATCGACTGTGTATTTCTCTTGTTGATTTTCTTCATGGTCACCACCGTTTTTAAGCAGCCGTACTCGCTGCAGGTGGAATTGCCGGAGGCCCAGCAGGCGCAGGTCGTGGAGGAAAAGAAGCTGGTGGCGTCCATTTCCTCAGATGGGCGTATGGAGATTAACCGGCATCCGGTAACCATGGCAAATATCGACCAGGTTCTGGCGCGCGAGAAGGAGGGCACGCGCAGTTTGACCCTGGTGGTGCGCACCGACAAGGAAACCAAACACAAATACTTGCTCGACCTTTTTGAAGCGGCCAAGCGGGCCGGTATCGAAAAAATTCCGCTGGCCACTGAGGATTTAAAGCCCCAGTGAGAAGAAAGGCCGGCCAAAGACAAAAAAAGCGGGACCAGATTTATCTGGTCCCGCTTTTTTTGTCTTTGGCATCCAACTGATTTCAATGCAGGGAGTACGCCGATCCTGGGATGTTGCACTTAGACCGTCCCTGGCCTTAGATTTACTCCTTTTTTCTCTGCGGTACTGGAACTTCAGCCTCGGAGAAAACGACGATGCCAAAGCGAGCAGGTGCGTGGTATTGTGGCTTGGGCGTTTCCGTATCCGACCAGACGCTGTACTGCGGATTGATCTGGCCCCCAATGCGGTAGAGATTTAACCGCCAGCTTTGACCGGGCAGGGGCGGCAGGGAGGGAGCATAGGGCGCAATGGCGGTCCACGGAATGGCGATCTCGGTATTCCACTGCCGGTCGCTATCACTTTCGTCGTTTAGTGTACCATCGATCTGAACGGCGACCTGCACCCCCTGTCCATTCCATTTACTGCTGCGCTGCTCGCGCGGCGAGCGGTCGAGAATGGTGCCCAGTGCATTGAATTCAAAATTGAAATATATATCCACTGCCCCCGGGTCGGGCGCGAAGAATACTTCGACGCAATCATCGCGCGAAACCGGGCTGTCCCGTTCGGTGAGGGTAGCTGAAATATTTTTGTCAAAGGCGATGAAGCTAATGTAGAGGTTGCTATCATCCCAGAGCAGGCGGGCATAGGTCGGCTCTTTTTCTCCTTCTTGCCACCAGGGGAATATGAAGGGGTGGACCGGTTGGTTGTATTGCCAGGAGGGTTCATCGAGCAAACCGTCGATAGCAATGGGGCCGGCGCTGCGGAGAATGGTGTACTCGGGCAACGGGGTCGCGGAAGAATTCAATGCTGGCCAGTAGAGGCAGGCAAAAAGCAAAGTCGATAGTGATAATCTGCAGGCAGAGAACATTGATTATATCCTATTCTTTAAGTGCCCCGCTGGTCAAGCCCTGGGTAAAGAAGCGCTGAGTAATGAAGAAAAAAATCATCGTAGGAACCAGGGCAATAATTGCGGCGGCGGAGATATAACGCCAGTTGACGCCAAAGACGCCCTGGAGGCTTGCCAGAGCCAGTTGTAAGGTGTAGAGGTCGCGGTTCTTGAGTACTACCAGAGGCCACAGGAAATCATTCCACTGGGCAACGAATGTAAAGGCGGCCTGGGTGGCCAAGGCCGGTTTGATAAGGGGCAACATTACGCGGGAATAAATAGTGAATTCGTTACAGCCATCGATTCGGGCAGCGTGTTCGAGGTCGAGTGGAATCGTACTGAAGGCCTGCCGCAGGAGGAAGATGCCGAAGGCGTTGACGGCCACCGGCAGAATGACGCCGCTGTAGCTGTCTACCAGTCCCAGTTTGAGGGTGACGATGAAGAGGGGAATGAGCAGGACCTGGAATGGCACCATAGTGGTGGCCAGCACGGCGTAGAAGATGAATTGGCGCCCCGCAAAGCGCAGGCGCGCCAGGGCGTAAGCCACCAACGAACAAAAGAACAGGTTTAGCACGACGGTTGCAATGGCAATATAGAAGGTGTTGAAGATGTAGAGGCCAAAGGGTAGCAGGTCCCAGGATTTGGCGAAATTGCTCCAGACCACCGGGTCGGGAATCCACTGGGGGGGATAGGCAAAGAGGTCGGCTGTTTCGGATTTGAGTGCGGTCGAGAGGAGCCAGGCGAAGGGTATGAGCAGAATGGCGCCAATAGATAAAATCAGGCAGTAAATCAGGGCGTGCTTGAATTTGCTCATCAGCTGCTACTCCCGGTATTGTCGCTTCCGGCCAGGCGAAAGTTGAGCAGGGCGAAGACCAGAATGATGGCCAGAAGCAGGAGTGAGACAGCTGCCGCATAGCCTACTTCGAGGTATTTGAATCCCAGTGTATAAATATAATAGGCCAGCAGATTGGTGCGGTGGAAAGGGCCTCCGCTGGTCATGACATAGACTTCGCCAAATGTGCGCAGAGCGCCAATGGTGGCGATGATTGAGACCACCAGCGTATAGGGCTTTATAGTTGGAATAATAACGTGGCGTACGATCTGCCACCAACTGGCGCCATCGACGCGCGCCGCTTCTTCCAGTTGTGCGGGAATGCCTTGCAGCCCGGCCAGGTAGATGATCATGTAATAGGGGGCCGCTTTCCACACCGTTACCAGCGCAACCGAAAATAGGGGAATGGCCGGTTCGGAGAGCCAGGGCGACGATACGGAAAAACCCAGAAAGTCCATCAGGGCCTGGGGTACACCGCGGGTATCCGCCAGCCAGGAGGGGCCGCTGATACCCATTGCATGAAGCAAGGCGTTGAGGAGTCCATCACTATTATAAACCCATTTCCAGATGATGCCGGCGACGACGATTGATGTGACCACGGGAATGTAATAAAGGGTGCGGAAAAATTTTATTCCGAAGAGGGTATTGTTGAGAAGCAGTGCCATAAAAAAGGACAATACGACCAGCGAGGGTACGACGATGAGGGCGTAGAGAAGGGTATTGGAAAGCACGCGCCAAAAAAGTTCATCGCCGAAAGCTCTGCGGAAGTTGTCCAGGCCAATGAACTCTGGTGGATTGAAGATGTTGTAGCGATGCAGGCTGAGCCAGAAAGTATCCAGCAGCGGATAGGCGAAAAAGGTGGCCAAGAGAAGCAAGCCGGGAGCTATGAAAATATAGGGAGTTGATTTACGATGCATGATATCTCATTGGAAACTTAGCAGGTGGTTCCACTTGTTTTCGATGCGGTCCAGAGCTTGTTGAACGCTCTGTTCCATGGCCAGGGCCTTGGCGAATTCTTCATAGAGGATGTCCTCCATGCGGCTCCACCCAGAAATATCGGGAGGAGCCATAACAAAGGAGTTGGGTATATCGCGGGCGGAAAAGCGGTTGGCCTGGTCGGCCAGGCTTTCCGGCTCGCGAAAAAAATATGGATCGGCTGCCGCCTTTTTGGTCGATGGCAGGATGGCGGCCCGGCGACAGAATTCGAGCTGGTTCGCGTCGTTGGTTAAAAAGAGCCCGAAATCGACCGCCTGGCTCACATGGGGGGATGCTTTGGGGACGACCAGAACCTGATTGGTGGCCGGTACCAGGCCAAGTTTGCCACGCGGTTGGAATGTGGGTATGGCCTTGGCTTCGAAGGATTTGTCGAAATAGCGGGTAATCCAGCCGCCCGAGAAGGGCAGCATGGCAGCGCGTCCTTCAATGAACCAGTTGACATCATCGCGGTGGGCTGCGGCCAGCGCTTCGGGTGGCAGGACTTCGTCCTGATAGGCATCGACCCACTTTTGTAGGACAGCCGCTGCAATGGGGGAATTGATAATGGTTTTGCTGTAGTCTTCGTTGAAAAGAGGCCAGAAGCCATCTATTCTCAAAATGGCCCAGGCAGGCAATCCCAGGGAGGGATGCAAGCGCCAGGAAATACCGTATTTGCCAGTTTTGCGCCGAATAGTGCGGCCCATAGCGAACATTTCGTCGATGGTTTTGGGTGGGGCATTGGGATCGAGACCGGCGGCTTCGAAGAGTGCGCGGTTGTACCAAAGCATGTTTACACTGGAGTACCAGGGAATTACATAGTTGGTACCCTTATAATAACCCATGCCCTTCCAGAAATTTACCAGACGTTTTTCCTTTTCTTCAGGGGCAACAAATTCGTCCATACTGGCAAGAACATTGTATTGAAGAAAGCGTGGAAGATCGTAGATATTGGCCAAATCAGGTGGGTCGTTGCCGACCAGTGAGGCCAGGAATTTTTCGGCGACTTCTCCACCGCTGACATCGACCCACCTGACGCGAACGCCGGGATGGGCGGCTTCGTAGGTGGCAATAATATCGTTGATGTAGTCGGCGAAGCCGTCGCCCAGTGCGATGGTCCAGAATTCTATGGTAATATTATTTTCGCTTTCGGGCGGAGATGGAGTACAGCTGAAGGCGAAAAGTAGAAAAGAAAATAGGAGGGGGAGATGGCGCATGAAAGTGCTTTTTTCTCGGTAGTTTGAGTAGGTGTTTTTATGATGGAGGAGGGCTGACTACATGGGGTCTGCAATTCATGTAAACAACATTATTGCGCCTTTGTATCACAGCCTACAGTAATATGAAAGGTTTTTTGAGACAGATAGTCAAGAAGCTAAAACCTATATTGCTAACCTATTGGCCCCCTATTTTCCCAGCTTGCTTCCCTCGATCTGGAATGGGAATAAATTTTATTATAACCCTATAAATGAGGTATTGGATTCGTAGCGGTACTGGAATTAGCGCCCTTCTATTTTTTGGTCTGGGTACATTCTTTTTTCAAATAGCGGTTTTTCTGGTGGCCTATCCCCGATTGCTTTTTTAATGGTTGTCCCGTAGACCACACGATTTTTTTTGCAGTGGTTGTAAATAAATCTAGCTCGAGAGAAAGCCAGGGGTAATGCGGCCAGGCGATAGTGGCTTGACATGGGCGCTGTCAGACCTTTAGATATAGGCCGCCTGGCCCCACTATGATGCTTTTGCGCAGGGTGGTTGCAGCGCCAGGGTCTGGAGGGAAGGTGAGGATTATCAAGTTTGCAAATCCAACGGCGCAGTGGAGCAGGGATTTCACCCTGCTGGCTGCTGCCGTTTTTTCGGTCGGTATTTTCTTCGGGGTGCAGCTCACCCTGTTCAATAATTTCATCGTCGAGCGCCTCCAAATCGAAGCCCATCAACTGGGTTTTGTCGAAGCGCTGCGAGAGGTCCCCGGTTTTTTAAATGTACTCTTCATCGCCCTCATGATCCGGTTGGCCCCGTCGCTGGTAGCTGGTCTGGCGCTCATGGTAATGGGAGTGGGGATCGCTGCTTTCGCCCAACTTGGTTCGGTGTGGAGCCTCGCCCTTTATTCGTTCGTATGGAGCATTGGTTTTCATTGTTGGCTGCCCCTGGAACAAACTATGGCCCTGAGCTTTT
>CAXFTV010000729.1:0-19217 GCA_964005845.1 uncultured bacterium | reverse complement strand
GGAATCAGCACCAGGCCGCCCTTGCACGGGGCGCTGTCGTCCAGAGCCCAAAGGGCGGTGAGTCCCTGACAGTGGCGGACGCCGTTGCGGTGGAAATAGGCGCGGGACCAGTCCAGCCATTCGCCGCCGCCGCTCAAGCGCGCCGCCCTCTTCCCCTGTGCCCCCGGCAATGCCGGTCCCGTGTCCAGGCGATAGTCCTCGCCGCACAAAGCTTCTGTATAGCGGCTTAAAACAGGGTGAGCGCGCAGGGTTGTGAAAGGGGGCCGCTCGGCGGCCGCCGCCGGCAGTTCCGCGCCGCTGGGGACCTGGTCGAGCACTTTGTTGCAGGCGGCCAGTTCATCCGGCGACAAGACGCCCCGCACGATGATAAAGCCGAAAATATCGAACCGGTAGCTCTCTGCTTCGGTCATGATAGATTATTTCCTGGTCCTGGTTAGGCGGCGCCTGGAATGCGCCGGGACCGCGGTGCCGCGCAGGCAGGGCGGAGGTGGGTGGAGGATTTCTCCAGTTCGCCTCCTGAGACGCCCCGCGGCGCGTGCCTCAAATTATGGCCAGGGCGTTGCGCTCGACTTCGTCCCAATCTGGTTCGATCACCGGATCGTCGCCGTAGGCCATCGTCATATGGCCGTCTTCCAGGTGGGAACGGCCCTGAAAAGTGAGCGGCACATCGGCGGGCAGGGGACCGAAGTTGCGCCCCGCCTCCACCAGCGGGTCGTTGCTGGTGGCCAGGACGACGTGGTGGTTGCCGCCGTGGCACTGGACCCCGAAACTTTCGCACAACTGGGCCTGTTTGATCTGGCCGGTGATGCCGACCCCCCGGTTGCGGGCGATGTCGGCGGCCTCGAGGGCCAGAAAGGCCGCGGTGTTGAAGGGCTGACCGCCGATGTAGCCGATCCACTCCAGCGCCATAACCGGCAGGTCCAGGGTGGCGCACAGCTTCTTGAGCCCCATGAGATCGTAGTCCTGCAGTGGTTCCTCGATCCAGCGGCAGTTGAGTTTTTCCAGGACGCGGCCGATCTTGACCGCCTCCGTGTAGGTGTAGTGCTCGACCGGGTCGTGCATCAGCAGGAAGTCATCGCCGAGTGCGGCGCGCAATTCGGTGAAGAGTTCGGTGTTGCCTTTGACGCCCCGGAAGGAGTGGTCCTTGCAGCCTTTGAAACCCTGCTCCCTGGCCTTGAGGGCGTCGGCCACCAGTTCGTCGATGGTATTGCCGTGGATGCCGCGGTAGGCCGGCACCCGATCGCGACAGGCTCCCAGCAGTTTGCAGAGGGGTTGGCGGGCGTGGCGGCTGGCCAGGTTCCACAGTATATTGTCGACTTTTTCGACCACGCCGCGGCCGGTGTAAAAGAAGCGCTGGGCGTACCATAGCCGCTGCCAGATATACTCCCGGTCAAAGGCGTCGACGCCGATCAGCATGGGGGCGATATCGGCCTGGAAGCGCCTGGCTTCGAACTCCAGATCGTCCTGGTGGAAGCTGTTGGCAAAGCCACCGTAGGCGTCCAGTGGACCATCGGTCAGCAGGCGCAGCTGGGCGTGGAAGGTGGGGTAGAGGGCGTCGTCGGCGTATTCGATCACCTCGTCCGGGCGCTGGGCGCGAAAGCCGTTGGAGTGCGTGAACAGGCCGTTGAGGCCGGGCGGTACCTTTTCCATGGTGCCGCGGGTGTTGCGGATGCTGCGCGATTGCGGCGCCGCCCGTCTGAGGTAAATTCTGCTCGCTTTAATCTGCATCGATAAAACCTCCGCTGCCGGCGACGGCATCGCGCAGCGCTGGAATTTTATTGGCTGGATGCGCCAGCGCCCTCGCAAAAGCGGTCCAGTCTTCCGGCAGATACGCATTGGGACAGGTCTGCCCCCCTTGATCTGCAGACTGAATTCGAGCATCTGCGCCTCCCTTTTCCGGTCATAAAAAGGCGCCGCAAAATGCGCTGCACTGGCGTTCAAGATAGGGCGGGGGGAGATCGGGGGCAAGGCCGCCGCGCGGCGGCCGCGGAGTGCGGTCAGGGCTCCGGGTTTTCGTCCATGGGCGGCGCCTCCATCCAGGCTTCGTAGGCGGGACTGCCGACAAAGTCGTGAATCGTTGCCCGCTTGCGGGAGGGGCTGTAATTGCCCATGTGCCACAGGGAGTTTCGGTAGAGCATAAAATCGCCCGGATCCAGATGGGCCCTGAAGGAACCGGGCATGCTGCGGCAGTATTCGAGTCCGATTCTTTCCAGACTTTCGGGGGATGTTGCCGCGCCGTAATCCGGTCCCGGGATAGGCCGTGCAGGAAAGCGCCGAACTTCCCCTGGCAGATCCGGGCGCAGATGACTGCCGGGGACGACCCAGAGGCTGGTATCCTCGTAAAGCGCGCAGTTGACCTGGTTGAAAAGTTCCACTTCCCCGATTCGCCGCTGCCACACTTCGGCGTTCAAGCCCGTCACGTTGTCCCTCCAGTCGCGGTGCCACACGGTACAGTAAGGTCGCTGTGCCGGTTCGTACAGGATTCCGGTGTGGGCCAGAGGGTCCTCTTGCTTTCTTCCATACCAGTGGTGCGGCGATAGGACCGCCTGCAGGGCTTCGATCATTTCCGGCAGCTGGGCGAATTCCACGAAGGGTTTGAGATCCAAATCGTAGTGGCCGATCGGCTGAATGCGCTGGATCTGCGGGCCTTTCTTTTGGCGTCCCAAGTGCCGCCCTTTATCCGCTTCCCGGCGCATCTGAGTCAACAACGAAGTGGGAATCAGCTGCTGGAAAAGGGTGAATCCCAGCGTGTGGTAGTCCTGTATGTGCTGGTCGGTCACTTTGAAGGCCATGCTTTGCTATCCCCTGGAAGAAATGAGAGATTTTCCTCGTTGCGCCTAAAAAATGCCCCTATTAACACCAAGTCGAATACCGGCGGCCATGCCTGGCGCGCGGCCGCCGCCGGTCGTTCCGGTTGAAAAGTGTCGTCAAAGATAAAAAAATAGCGGGACAGGGCCGTTCGCCTCAACTGCCGGGTTTTGGCCGGCAGCTATATCCTGTCCGCAGCGGAGCGGCAACCTTTGCGCGCTAGCGTTATATCAAAATCTATAAGTGAGCGAAAGCAAGGGCAGGGGGAGCGCTTGAGCGGGACTTATTACCCCGTCCATTGCCAGAGCGAGCAAGGCCTCTGGTTTAAGGGCGATATTCAGGGACGAATATTTGTTGGCAGTTCGCGCACTGGGTGCATAGGAACGATACATGAACCAGAATCCGCTGGCGGCGCCGATCGCGCTCGATGCCAAATATAGGGTTGTGTTATCATCAGATATAAGGTAGGCGAGTCCCAGGCCTAACATGCCGCCTGCCAATTCGCTCAGTAAAGTAAATTTTCCCTGATCTGTAGTGAAGTCTTTCCCCTGTACTAACTTATTTCCCAGACCGAGTCCAGCCAGAGCCCCGAGCGTTGATGCAGCGGTATAAGCTTTTACGTTATCTGTTCCGGTAATATCGACCACCGCGAGCGGAACATAAGCACCAAGGAGTCCCAGGCCCCTGAAAATATGGGCATCACCAGCGGTAAAGGGTTGGTGATCCGCCAGTAATTTTCCGCTCCAAAGTCCCGCGCCCGCTCCAAGCAGGACGCTTCCTGTCATTGCTTGATCGCGTTCGCCAAATCCATTTGTCAAAATTGCCGCAGCCACACCCAGACCAATGCCAAAATCTCCCCCGGTGCCAATGGTCTCCGCCGTCCCCGCACTCATTTTTGATCTGCTGGCAATGCGAAAACCAGCAAAAGTTTCGGCGACGCTTACCAGCACTCCCGCTGCCAGCATTGCCCGTGCGGGGGGATCTTCACTCAATAAATGTGCCAGAGCCAGTCCATGCCCTATGCCGCGCGACCCGCCGTAGATGCTTAAAGTTGCGGCTGCATCGGTCACGGAGATTTTTTTGGTTAGGGAAAGAGGAAGATAAAATCCGGCGCTACTGGTCAACATATAAAGCGCTACCGTTGATTTCCCCTCATCGACGTCGAGCATTGCAGGGACGGCCCACCCATAATAGCCATAGGAGAGGCCAAAAGTGCCATAGAGAAATTTTTTGCGCCCGCTCTGATCGAGGCCGATTTGAGGTTTTCTCTGTTGCAGCCGCGCCGTCACTTTTCGTTGCAAGTTTTCGACCTCCGGCGCCGCGAAGGGCAACCTGACGCGCAGCAGCTTTTCCTGCGGCCGATACGAGATTTCGAGGACAAATGAGGTGTCTGGAAGCTGAAATAAACGCGCTTCCCGAAAGTTGCTATATTCGGTAAATAACCCCAGTTCTCGCTCCAGTTTCGCATCGATATATTCAATTTTACCCTCTGTGTCTAGCTGGATTTGCACATCCTGTGCACTGCCGGTGCCAGCCAGCCCGATAAGTGAGAGCGGCATGAGGAAAAACAATGTTTTCATCATCGTTTTTTGACGCCTTTCCGGAAGTTTTTTTGTAAGCTCTTGCAGCAAAAAATCGATGCGATATCTCAGCGGTGGAATGATCTATTTAGATAGCCCTTACACGTCTTATTAGCGCGCCGCCGCGCCGCGATATCTTCCTGCGGGCTGTGCCGAAGCGGGATAGTCGGCTCGCCAGAGAGGTCCGTTGGCCTGCGGTCCGCCAATGGGCCTTAGATGCCAAAGACGCGCGCGGCGTTTTCCCCCAGGATCAGAGCGCGGTCGCCGGGGGACAAATCGGCCTCGGTGCGGACAATTTCCAGGGATTGCCGGTAGGTCAAGAACCGTTCTACGGGAGGCCAATCACTGCCCCATAAAACGCGCTCGGCTCCCAGGCCTTTGACGAGTCAGTCGAAAAAGGCGAGCGCTTGTGGACATGCCAGGTTCCAGGGCGTCTCGGCGGCGGCATAAAATGCCGATGCTTTGACGAATATATTGGCACAGGACGCCGCCTCCATCAGGCCGCCGTAGCTTGCATCGTCCAGATCGAGGGAACCAGGTAAGCCCAGATGATTGATCACAAAGCGCACTTGCGGATAGCGCCGGGCCAAGGTTAGCAAAACGGAGTAATTGGCCGGCTGAAGCTGCAGGTTGCAGACCAGGCCCGTCTCCTGATAGGCGTCCCACAGCGTCGCGGAGGATTCGTCCAGCAGCCACTTGAGATCGGGTGTCGTCGGGTAATAGCTGGTGCCGACGGCGCCCAGGTCGTCGCGTGCCCTCAGCACCAGTTCGGCGGCATTGGCCTGATCCATCGGGACATCTGCCAGCGCCGCCAGGCGGTCGGGATGGTCTTTTGCCCACTGGGCGCATTCCTGGTTGTTGCCGGCCGAAGTGGGCGCTACTACCGGCAGCATAATGGTTTTGTCGACGTCGCATGCATCCATGTAGTGCAGCAGTCGGTCGACGCGTCCGGTGTCTTCGAAAGGAGCGATGAGGATGAAGTAGGGCAAGGTGTGGACGTGGGCATCGATAACGGGCATGAACTAGCTCCTGTAGAGTTTAGTTGAGGGTGCCTGCAAAGGCGCGCTATAGTCCTCGGCAGTGGCTGTGGGGCAGAGAAATTCCGCGCTTGTGCTTTATTCCCATTCCAAAATGACGGCCATGGCTTCGTCGGGATGTTCGTACAGAAAATGATAGGCTTCCGGGGTTTGCTCCCAGGGCATCCGGTGGGTGATCAGGGGAGCGACCCGGATGGCGCCCGCGCTCAGCATCTGGATGGCATCGTCGCGGTGTTTGGCGCGCGGTTCCGGCACCCGGATACCGCCGACGAGCAGTTTGCTCATCATCAGGCCGGAGTCCAGCGAGAGCAGGCCGTCGCCTGGTTTTTTCGCTCCCTGATAGAGGGCGATCAGATGCAGGACGCCATCGCTTTTTACCATCTGCTGAGCCTGTTCGAAAGACTTGATGCCGGCCGTCCCGCCAACGCATTCCACCACCACATCGGCGCCTTTGCCCGCGGTTAATTCTTGTACCGCCTGGACGGAGTCGGTGCTGGATACATCGATGACGTGGTCGGCGCCGCAGTCACTGGAGATGCGGCAGCGCAGCGGCGTGGCATCGACGGTGATGACGCGGCCGGGCTGCCGCTCGCGCACGGCCTGCATATATAGGTTGCCGACGATGCCCTGGCCCAGCACGACGACATCGTCGCCGGGCTCTATAGGGGTAGTGCGAGCCCACATGACCGCACTGGTGGACAGACCAATGAATGTGGCGGTTTCGCAATCCATCGAATCCGGTATATGGCCGTAAGCACCTGCCACGTATTGGGCATGGGGGCCGGAAATATTGGCGCGCTCGCCGCATTGCACCCCGGCGACCTGGCTGCCCACGGCGGTTATCTGGCCGGCGGTGGAATAGCCCATCATACTGGGCGGTACGGCCTGGGGCATTACATAGCGCCGGAACAGTTCGGAGCCGCGGCTGATCAAGCTGCGATTGACTTTGATCTGAACTTCTTCGGCGCCGGGAGCCGGGCGTTCCGCCCGTGTCATCTGGACATTGCCGACACCTTCTAATTTTTCAAGTCGAAGCATGGTTTCCATTAGGCTAGCACATCGGTGTTAAGGGTGATAGGGGAATGTGGAGAACAGTGCACAAGATAGTAAATAACAGCTCGGATTGACAAATCGCGGTCGCTAGAGCATGTCCACACCATAGACGATCGGGCGCGGGGTGCCAAATTGGGCCGGCCGCCCTTGGCGGAATATTCCAGCGCGGAGTTCCGGGTAGTGCCACCCAACGCGCTCCAGTCGGAGACCATCGGGTAGCCTACAGCTGGAGCGGATGGGCCCGATGGGCAGCGGGGTTTCAATCTGCCGCTAGTTTGATTGGATGGAGGGCCAGGCCATTGCCCGTCGTTGGCCGCCGGGCCCGACTCGTGACTTGAGCGTGCCTCCCCGTTCCGGCTCCATAAACCCGGTCGTTTTGAGCGGCGCAATGGATGTGTTTTTGCCCTTCAAGGCGTTGCGCCGACGGTTGTGGTCGGCAATGGGTTTAGGTGTCTCCCCGCATGGTATCGCGTTGCGCCGGGGCTCTATGGGGAGCGGTTTCCCAGGGGTCCCGGCCGGGTGGCCTGGCGCCAGCGTTGGCAACGCCTGGCAACTCGCCCAGGCGGTCGCAGTCTTGACGAGAAAGCCCCCCATTTTTTATTTATCAGATGCAGTCTCCTGCGGTCCAATATTTCAGTCCTGCAGGCGAAGTGCCCCAAAACATACCCCGCGCACTTCGGTATACCTGCTTAAAAAAATAATTAGAATCCCCTCAAAGTTCTATGGAAGAAAATCTTTTGGAGTGAATTATGGTCGGTGTATATGAACAAGTTCAAAATTATTACGGCAAAGTCTTAAAGACAAAGCAGGACCTTCAGACTTCGGCGTGCTGCCCAGCTGAATCTCTTCCCGACTACCTGAAGCCCATTGTGTCAAAAGTTCATCCCGAAATATTGGAGCGCTTTTATGGCTGCGGAGTACCCCTCCCATCCGCACTCGAGGGCTGCACCGTTTTGGACCTGGGCAGCGGCACCGGGCGAGATGTTTATGTCCTTTCTCAACTTGTTGGAGAAAAGGGTTTTGTCATCGGTGTAGACATGACCGAGGAACAGCTGGAAGTAGCGCACCGCCATATCGATCACCACATGAAGGAATTTCGTTATGCGAAGCCGAATGTCTCCTTTCGAAAAGGATTCATGGAAGATCTAAAAGCGGTAGGTATTGAGGATAATTCAATCGATTTAGTAGTCTCGAACTGCGTTTTTAATTTGAGCCCCAACAAGGAAGAGTTATTTAAAGAAGTCTTTCGCGTCTTAAAGCCTGCGGGTGAATTATATTTCTCAGATGTATTTACAGACCGGCGTCTGAGCGCGGAAATTCAAGGCGATGCGGTGTTGCGAGGCGAGTGCCTGGGCGGGGCGCTCTATGTGGAAGATTATCGCCGCATGCTCGCTAAATATGGCTGCCAGGATGGCCGCACTGTATCTACCGACGCTCTTGCAATTACCAACCCGAAGTTACGAGAAAAACTGGGTGCCGCCAGGTTCTGGAGCCTTACCAAGCGGGCGTTCAAACTCGATTTAGAAGATCGTTGCGAAGACTACGGCCAGGTTGCCTACTACCAGGGAACTATCCCCGGCGCTCCGAGCGAATTTAAATTGGACGATCACCACACGTTCCATACCCACAAGCCCATGCTGGTGTGTGGCAATACCGCAAAAATGGTCTCCGAAACAAGATTTGGAAGACACTTCGAGGTGGTGGGAGATCAGGTTCATCATTTGGGCCTTTTCGATTGCGCTTCACCGACGCAGACAAACTCGCTGCAAAGCCAAAACGACACCGCGGAATCAAGTGGAGGAAGCTGCTGCTGAAGGTTGCGAAAATTTGCCCTCGTGGTGTCCAGTCATGCGGTTCGTATTTGCCGTTTTTCGGCGGCCATGGGGGCGCAAAAGGGGCCAGACGCACAAGCAGCTAGAACAGGTCGTTGCGCCGGAGCAGGGGAAGCGTCTTGGACGAAG
This sequence comes from uncultured bacterium, assembly GCA_964005845.1. GTDB lineage: Bacteria > Latescibacterota > UBA2968 > UBA8231 > UBA8231 > CAXFTV01. The sequence continues at coordinate 10,778 of CAXFTV010000729.1, read as the reverse complement.
GCGGGCAGTTTGCCGCTAGAGGGCATCTCTTGCCGCCAGCGCAATTGCGCCGACTTCAGCTCATCAAAGCCTGCAGCCGGGCCGGGAAGTTGGTCAGAATGCCGTCGACTCCCATCTCGATATAGGCCTGCATATCTGCGCGCGTATCGGCGTAAAAGACGTGCACGGCCAGCCCGGCCTGGTGCGCTTGCCGGACGAACTCCGGCGTCGTAATATCGCGGCCGGGCTGGATCGACTGCAGTCCCATTTCCAGCGCTCGCCGAATATATGCAGCGGGGCTTCGCTGGCCGCGTCCAATCCGGCATTTGATGGTCGGGTCGATGGCGGCAAAGCGCGCCACGCTTTTTTCGTCGCAGAGAATGACCGCCCGGTCGAGCATGTCGAAAGCGCGCAGCTCGCGGACGACGCTGCGCTCGTATTGTCCCGAGGGATCGGCGCTCATCTTGAGGTGAACGTTGAGCCCCACTTTACCCTGTAGACAGGCCAGGATCTCGCTCCACGAGGGCACCCTCTCCCCGGCGAACTGCGGCTCGAACCGGCTTCCGGCATCGAGCGCTTTGATCTGATCAAAGTCGAGATCGCCGACTTTGCCGCTGCCGTCGGTAGTGCGGTCGACCGTGGCGTCGTGCATGGCGATCAATTGACGGTCTCTGGTGAACTGGAGATCCAGCTCGACCTCGTCCACGCCGATTTCCACGGCCTGCCGAAAAGCGCTCAGGGTATTCTCGGGGCAGGTGCCGGAAGCACCGCGGTGCGCCACATTTACTACCATCTCCATCTTCTCCTGTGCAGAGCCAGCTGGTTCGCTGGACGCTGGGTCTGGGGGGCAAGCCGGGGCGGCGTCTATTTTGCCGCTGCAATCGAACGCACTGCATCGGACCAGTCGCGCCACAGGTCGCCGCTCGGATCGCGCTTCACTACCTCGTCCGGGACCGACTCGGGCGTCTTGGCAAAGGCGTAGATCGTGGCCTGGCGAATCACGTCGGGCAGCGCGTTCTGTCCGGCCATGTGCAGCAGGTTCGCATGCCACAGCACCACCGAGCCGACCGGGCCTGCGGTCTCGACCGGTTCGGTGTCGGATTTGATCTCTGTCAGCGGGGGAATGGTGTAGCCGTCCCACTTGGGTACGTCCTCGGGTCTGGCGGGCGGCGGCAGGTCGCGGTGTAAGGCCTCCCAGTAATCCCAGATCCGCTGGTGACTGCCCGGCCACAGCATCAAACCGCCCGCTTTGGGGGGCAGGTCGTCGATGTAGGCGGCTATCTGCAAACGCCAGTGCGTGTCGTACAGGGCCTCGGAGTGGGCGCTGCGGTAGTTGGGTTCGGGTGGCGGGCTGTGCGGCAGGGTGCAGTACAGACCGCGCGCGCCTTGCCCGGTCATCCAGGTGGGTCCGGTCTGCGGCAGCCGCAATTGTTCGGTTTTGCCCGTGGCTTTGCCGGTCCACCGCTCGGCGTCCGGTCCCAGGTGGGTCACCATGCCCTCGACATTGGCCTCGGTCAGCAGGCATGGACCGGTGGTCACGCCCGCTTCGTCGATGCCGGCCGGCCATACCACCTCGCCCTTGCCCAGCAGTTGCTCGGCCACGTCCCAGAGCGCCCGCGGGGCGGTGTTGAGCAGCAGCTCCTCGGCGCCGTTGCGCATGTAGAGTCGGTGGTTGCGGCCAAAGAAATAGGGATCGCCGCCGCCCTCGGGGCGCTCGTAGCTGTCGGCTTCGGCCGCGCTGAAGGGGAGCCACGTGGAGGGATCGTCGCGCTTCATACTGGGGCGCTGCACCGCGATCGATGCCCACATCTGGTCGCGCACCTGGCGGCAGAGGTCCGGATCGAGCACCCCCGGTAGTACGAGCATGCCATCGCGCTTGAACTGCGCGATCTGGCCTGTGGTAAGTGGTTCAACCTTTTTCATGCGAAACTCCATATGGACCGGTAACCCGGCATTTGCTTTGCCTCGCCGCACGCCGATTCGCCGCCCGGCGGGGGCCTTTACTCCGGCGCCGGCGATCGGGACTCTGATGACTTTTGCTTTAGGCGTGCTCCCAAAGGAAATATAAAGCGCTTTTCTGGATATGCGGTCAAGTAGGCCGCACCCAGGTGGCTTTTGCCGCGGCCGCGAGCGGCTTGCCAGGGCGCTGGCGAGGCGATAGTTTTCCATCTTCAGGTCACAGGGGCTAAATGGCGCGCCGCACTGCGGCCAGGGTATGGCGGTGGTCGCCTGCGAGGTTTGCCCCGCTAACCTCGACAACAAGCATTCAAATTCGCTAGGAGTTCCGAAGATGCCGCAAGCGGCCGACTGCCTGTGGACTAGGGTGATCTGTAAACAACCGGGTCGCTACATCGGCTGGCCAACCATCGCGAGCAGGCAAACGGGGGAGCTGCTGGTCGTTTTCTCCGGCGACCGCGATGCCCACGTCTGTCCGTGGGGCAAGACCCAACTCGTCCGCAGCGGCGACGAGGGCGAGACCTGGAGCACGCCGGAAGTCATTCGCGATTCACCACTCGATGACCGCGATGCGGGTATCATCGAGACGGCCGATGGTACCCTGCTGGCAAGCTGGATCACGACAGCGGAATTCGCGGCGGAGGCCGACTACGTCGAACGCGCTGCCACCATTACCGCCGCGATGCGTGCGCGCTGGCTCGGAAGCTGGGTGCAGCGGTCCACCGATGGCAGAGGGACCTGGGACGATCCCATCCGGGTGGCCGCTTTCGCCCCCCACGGACCGGTTCAGCTGAGCGATGGAAGATTGCTGTACCTGGGCAACGACGCCGGCGACGTCAACGTTATTGCCGAAGAATCGACCGACGACGGCCGCACGTGGAACGTCATCGGCACCGTCTCCCATCCGCCGGAGACCGCGCACCGGGGGCTGGGAGAACCCCACCTGGTAGAGACGGCAGGCGGCAGGCTTGTCGGTCTGTTCCGCATCGGCGGCGTGGATCCGGGAGACCGCTTCGTATTTCAGTCGACCAGCGACGACGGCGGGCGCACGTGGACGCCGGCTCGCGCCACGCCGATGCTCGGTTTCCCCCCGCATGCGATACGTCTGCAGGACGATCGCCTGCTGGTGGTTTATGGCCTGCGCATGCCCCCTTATGGCCAGCGTGCCTGCCTCAGTGCCGACGGGGGAGCGAGCTGGGATGTCGAAGCTGAGCGTTTCCTGCCGCCGGCGCCCAACGCCGACCTTGGATATCCGGCCTCCGTGCAACTGGCCGACGGTTCCATCCTAAGTGTCTACTATCAGGTCGATCGGAGCGGCGAAAAGACCTGCTTGATGGGCACCCGGTGGCGCCTTTGATCTCATGCTGTTTTCCGCAACGAGCTGGCCATCTGGCCAGCCACACCTGGGAGAAATCCGATGAAGCTTGGCGAACTGAGCTGGCCCGAAGTCAAAGAACTGGACAAAGAGAAGCTGGTGCCCGTGTACCCGATAGCCTCATTCGAGCAGCACGGCCCCCATCTGCCGCTGCTCACCGATACGCTGGAAACGGCGGATATCGTCGAGCGCCTCGACCGGCGCCTGCCGGACGACGTCGTCTGTCTGCCGACCCAATGGCTGGGTTACTCTTTCCATCACAAGCGCTTGGCCTGCGTGACGGCGACTTCGGATACGCACATCAACCTCATCACGGAAACGGTCGGCTGCCTGATCGAAGCCGGCTTTCCGCAGGTGATGATCGTCAACGGCCATGGTGGCAACGAGGCGGATATGGCGGTGGCATTGCAGAAATTGAAGGAAAAATACGAGGAGTCCCGCGTCTACGGCGTCTCCTATTGGAAGGTGGCGCAGGAGCGGCTGGACCAGATCCGGGAGGCCGGTCCCCATGGCTGGGGGCACGCCGGCGAGATGGAAACCTCGATGATGATGGTAATCCGGCCTGATCTGGTGAAGAATGAGGTGCCGGCGCGGGATGGTTGGCATCCCGAGTCGGCACACGGCGAACAGGTAGAGCAATTTCTGCGCATCGATGAAATGACCAAACAGGGTGTCTACGGCGATCCGACCTTTGGCACGGCGGAAAAGGGGGAGCGGATGCTGGAGGCGGCCGCCGAAAGTCTGGCCGAGGTAGTGCGGGACATTCAGAGCGGCCGGCTTTGAGCGCCCGCAGGAGGGTCCAGCATCAGGTAATCAGCTGGCCGAGCTGCGGGGGGCGCACGCCCTTGAACATGCGATCGTCTACAACGCTCCCGTTGTGCTGTGCCAAGCGTTTGTAGCCGTTCGGGCCGCTTATGGGATCCAGGCCGAATAGCTGTCGGCGCACGGGGGTGTCCAACTGGCCGGCGGCCTCCAGGGCCACGGCGGCCTCGATGGTCACCCCCGGTTGTTTCTGGTAGAACGGGCAGTAGAGGGTGAGTACGCACCAGCGGTCCCGGTCGCCCACGTTGGGAAGAGTGGTGTGCCACAGGCGGGTATTGAAGAGAAAGGCGCTTCCGGCTTTCACCTCGGCCGCCACCATGTCGGGCATATCGCGCTGATCCCGGACTTTGGAAGCCTGATTGGCACCGCCTCCCATGCCTTTGTAGACCTCGTGGTCGGGCACGTGTTCGAACAGGTGCGAGCCGGGCACGCAAGCGGTGCATCCATCGTCGGGGCCCACATCGCTCAGGTAGACGATGACTTTGGTGTTGAGCGGCCTGCCGAGAAAGCGCCAGTCTGCGTCGTTGCGGTGATCGCGGTGCCAGTTCACGTAGCCGCCTTCGGCGCGCGCGTCTTCCGCCGTCTGCGGTTCCAGCACGCGCACCTGGATAGTAGCGGTCTGCACGTCCTCGCCGACGGTGGCGCTGAGGAAGGGATAGAGCCGGGGGTGCGCAATCATCTCCACGCAGGCATCGTCTTGTTCGAGGAGATGGAGCGGGTAGATGTCAAAATACTTTCTTCCATGGAAGGTGCCGGAGGCGTAGTACTCGCCGTTCTCGGAAATGCCCACACCCTGGGCCCGTCCCTTTTCCCAATCGGTTCGGGTGGGGGCCTGCGCCCGCTCGAAGGCGGCCTGAACGCGGCTGAGTTCCTCACCCTGGAGCACGTCATCGATTATGATATAGCCGTCGCGCTTATAGGCCTCCACCTGATCCGCCAGCAGGGCCAGGGCTTCATCTTCGCTCCCGGGAGCTGGCCCGGAGCCGGTCGTGGGATCGATCGTTGTCGTCATCAGTCAAAGCTCCTCGGAGATCGCCAGAGCGGCGATCTCCAGCGATTGGAACGCCATTACCATCAAATATAGGCCCGTCTCATGCCGGCACAAGCGGCAAAGCCGGCGCGCCGGCCAGATCAGCCCGGGCCCGCCTCCAGAACGCCCCCGTCCGCTTCTATCCGGGTCATCAGCTGGGCGAATTCTTGCGAACCATCGTCGTCCCAGTACTCGGTTGTGAGCGGAGAAGCGAAACTGAGGGGCATCAAGCGGCGGCTGTAGTCCGGACGCACCATGAAGTGGGGGTTCTGCGGATCCGGACTGCTGTAGAGGGTGGCCCCGTTGTCGAACTTGCTCACCAGGATGAATCTGGGTTTTGCCCGCGGCTCGACCTGCTGCAGGCGTTGCACCTGTGCCATATCCAGTTCGACGCCCAGGCCCGGCAGCTCGCGCACTTTGATGAAGCCGTTGATCGGGTGCATGGGGTCGGTGACGAAGCGCTCGCGCGAAACTTCGGTGGCGCTGACGAAATGAAAGTTGGCCGAGGGAAAGGCGGCCATCATGTTGACCGTCATGGCGCGCGTGATGTCGCTGCCCGAATTCTGCAGCATGAAGGGAGAGTCGCCGGCCGCGAATAAGCCCGCCCGCCGTATCGCATCGCCGATTTTGGCGTGCCCGAGCATGTAGCCGTCCGCAGGTCTGCGGAAAATTTCATAGGTCGCCTGGGTGGGGAAGTGGTGCAGGATGATGGGCAGCCGGGAGCGCTGGCGCAGTTCGATGTAGCCGTCGATGTCGCCGGGCTCCAGGGGATCTTCGAAGCAGCCGGCGATCTCGTAGTTGGCCAGCTTGTCCAGCAGCCCGGGCATGTGGTCTTCGGTGCCGTGCATGGTGAAGTCGTAGTGTATCTTGAATCCCTTCGGGGCTACTTTCTGCATCGCTTCGGTCTGGTCGATGACGTTTTCGAAAGGCGACAGGTGGTACTTCATCCAGGTGTGGCCCTGCGCGGCATAGGCCTGTACCGCCCGGGCCATGCGATCGGGGTGGGTGCTCACCGTCCAGGCGGCCACCGGCACCCAGGAGCGATACTTCTGGCCGAAGAGTTTGTACACCGGCACGCCCGCCGCCTTGCCCATCAGGTCGTACATCGCCGTTCCCAGCGCCAGGGAGGTTTCGTCGCCGACCCAGTCGAAGGGATTCGTGCCGATGTACTGATCGACCACCTCCTGGGATTCCGGGCGCTCGCCTTCGCCGAGGCCGATCAGGCCCTTGTCGGTGCGCACCAGGGATATCGTGCGCTGGGTCAAATCGTGATAGTGGATGAGCTCATAGGCTCTGTCCTCATCGTATTCGAGGGTTACCTGGTAGAATTCTATGTCGGTGATTTTCACGTTGTTTCCTCGTATTGGACGACGAGTTCGACGTCGGTGAGTTGCAGTGGTGCGTCTACCTGGGCGTTTCGTTCCAGCAGGGCGACGCGGACGGACTGTTTCCCAGATGCCACCTGTGCTGCCCGGAGGTCCCAGCTGAGCCAGACGGCGCTACTCCAATCAGCTATGGTGCGCCAGCGCGGCGGCGGGGCAAAGGCGCCTCCGGGGGGATTGGGATTTTCGAGTCGGCAATAGCTGATCGCTGGAGCCGGTAGTTCCCCATCGGCCCACCACACCTGCACCGCATCTCCGTCCAGCCATTCGTTCAGGCGCAGGCGCAGCGTCAGGGCGCTCGGATTCAGCGCCGCAAAGTCCTCGGCGATATCGAGCGTCACGGTGGGACCGTCGCCGGTCTGGGTCGAGTAGAGCGGCACCGGCACCTCGCCGTAGATGCGGTCGACGCGGAAGGCGCCGCGCCAGGCCCCTTCGCGCTGGACGTAGCGGTGGGTGGCGGCGTAGATCTTATTGGTTCCGGCCAGGGTCTCCGGCGCGCCGATGGTAGTCAGCAGCGGCCGCTTCGAATCGCGGTTGGCGTGCCAGTTGAAGGTGTAAATGCCGGAGGCTCCGGCGCGGTGATAGCGACTGGCGATCGCCCGCGTGCGCAGAATATCCTTTTCGTCCTCGTCTTCCGGGCCGACAAAGGGATCGGGCAGATTGCTGTCGAAGCCCGGGTAGACGGCAATGCCCGTGCCCTTGCACATTGCTACGAATCCGGCGACGTCGATACTGGCGTCGGTGACGGCATTGCCGGCCGGGATCAGGATGTCGACGAGCCCCTCGTCGATCCATTTGGGCACGTCATAGCCGGTGCGGCGGCAGCTTTCGGGCGATCCGGCGATGCGCGCGGCGAGATAGATCGGCCTACCGCGCTCCTGCCCGAGCTTTTCGGTCATGCGCCGAATGGCGCGCTGCAGGTCGGTGAGCGTATAGCGCAGGCGATAGGCCTCGTCCTCGGGAAGATGGAAGGCATGGCGCTGCCAGTCGAGCTCGACGCCGTCCCAGTCGTAGATCCGGCAGACCTCCTCGACGTGATCGAAGCGGCGTTGTCTGATTTGCGGCACTGCCATATTCCACGACAGCGCGAACCATTCGGCGGTGCGCTCGCCCAGGACCCATTCCGGGTGTTCGACGCGGAGGGCTTCGACTGAATGGGCTTTGGCCAGGGCTCCGAGGTCGCCGATCTGGGCGCCGCCGAAATGGTTGTCGTTCATCCGTATCGACGCGTACACGTGAAGACCGAGCTCGTGGCCGCGCTCGATCAGTGCCTCCTGAGGATCCTCGCTGCGCTCGTACATCTGGCGAATGTTTTCCGTGCCGGTATAGGCGCCGGCGCTCTTGTAGCGCCGGCCCTGGGCCTCGCCGATGAATTCCAGCACTTCGCTGGGCCAGCGCGAGCCCTGCCCCCCCGCGCTCCAGAACAGGGCGTCGACCTGCGTTTCTTCGAGAGGGGCATAGGTCTTTTCCAGGAAGGAATCCATGGATTGGGGCGCCGGCGAATATCCGTGCGGGGCGCCATCCCAGTTGTAGATGATGCGGTACTGCGGTCGATCGGGCATAGCTCTCTACCTTTCCTGCGATTCTGGTGGCTAAGATAATAGCGGTGCGGCTCCGGGCCGGCGCTCTAGCCGCGCTCGAGTACCATACCTTCCCCTTCGATGCGCGCGAACAGGTTCCGGTATTCTGCCGACCCGTCGTCGTCCCAGTACTCCGTTTCTATGGGGGAGACGTAGCTCATGGGAATCAGGCGGTGGGAGTCGGGCCGGACCATGAACAGGGGGTCGTCCGGGTCGGCGATATTGTACATTTTCGCGCCGTTGTCGAAGCGGGATTTGATAATCCACCGGGGCGGCCGGGGCACCTCCAGGTGCTCGAGGCGCTCGAGCTCCGCCCGGTCCAGACTGAGGCCGAGACCGGGTTTCTCCGGCACCCGCAAGAAGCCGTTGACCGGCTCGAGACGCTCGGCGACGACATCGCTCTTCCAGGTTTCGGCGTCGCACATCAGATGGAAGTTTGCCGATGGGAAGGCCGCCATCATGTGGGTGGTCATGGCGCGGGTGATATGGCCGCCCACGTTCTGCATCATGAAGGGCGTGTCGGCCGCCGCGAAGAGTCCGGCACGGCGCGCGGCTTCGCCGATTTTCATATAGCCGAGCATGTAGGCGTCGGCCGGCCGTCGAAAGACTTCGTAGGTCGCTTCAGTGGGGTAGTGGTGGAGGACGATGGGCAGCCGCGTGCGCTGGCGCAATGCGGCAAAGCCTTCGATATCCGCTCCTGGCAGGGGGTCTTCGAAACAGCCGGCAATCTCATAGGCCGACAGTCTCTCGAGCAAGTCGGGCATGTGATCGTGGGTGCCGTGGTTGGTGAAATCGTAGTGGATGCGGAAGCCCCTGGGCGCCACTTCTTGCATGGCCTCGGTCTGGTCGATGACATTTTCGAAGGGCGAGAGGTGAAACTTCATCCAGGTATAACCCTGGGACGCATAGGTAGTGACCGCTTCTGCCATGCGCCGGGGATGGGTGGAAACGGTCCAGCTGCCCACCGGCACCCAGGATCTGTACTTTTGCCCGAAGAGCTTGTACACCGGGACGCCGGCGATTTTGCCCATCAGGTCGTACATGGCCGTGCCCAGACCCAGGGAGGTTTCGTCGCCGAACCAGGCGAAGGGATTGGAACCTATATACTGGTCGATTATTTCCTCCGGTTCCCGCTGGCGGCTTTCGCCGAGGCCGACGAAGCCATCGTCGGTGTGGGCCAGGTAGATGGTGCGGTAGAGCGGTCCGTAGTAGTGGTTCAGCTGGTAGGCGGTCCAGTCGCAGTATTCGAGGGTGATATCGTGGACCTCGATTGCAGTAATTCTGCTCATTTACTAGCGCCTCCTGAGGCTGGCGCGAAGGTGTCCGGGTTGCTTGGCACGGGCTGGATTTCGCGAGTTTCTCCCGACTCTGGATGCATCGATGCTCCCAAATATAGGTAAAAACGTGCCGCCATCTGCATGTCGACCTGCCCCGGGCGATCCGGGCGGCTAGGGCGTCGGGTAGTCGTATTTATGGTTGCGGCTGATATAGTCGATCGGTCCCTCCACGAACTGCGCCACCGTTTTCAACGGGCCGTCTGCGAAAAGTGCTTCCGTTCCTTTGGGAAAGAGCAGTGGTTTGCCGCTGTGCCACCAGCGCACCAGGTGGATCATGGCGATCATGGGCCGCGGCGTATCGGTGTGATTGGGCATGCCGCGATGCCACAGACGCAGGTCCCGGATGAGCACGCTTCCAGCGGGGACACAGGGCTGCAGGGGGGCGATTGCGGCGCGCCGCTGGCCCTCTTCTTCGGGCCCGAGCTTGATGTCGGTTTCGTCGATCGAGCGCGTCGTATCCAGGTGGGTGCCCGGCCAGAGCTCGGTGCTGCCGTTTTCCGGTGTCATGTCGACTACCGGGACATTGACTACCAGACCGAATGCGGGTGTGGCCTGTTGCAGGCCGGCCCACAGCTGGCCGGTGTCGACGTGCAGCGGCTGCCGAGTCTCGTTGGGCAGACAGGTGTTGCCGCTGTAGAAGGCGTTTTGCACCCCTTCGCCGAGCGCGGCCCTGGTGATTTCAACAACGAAGTCATTGGTGAGGACATCGCGGAAGAGGTAGGGCGGAAAGGGAGGCGGATCCTGCTGCAAGTGATCGTCGTTGAACTGAAAGGGCACGTCATCGTGGGCGAGGATGGCAGCGACATCGGCGAGCATGCGCTGGCGCAGCGACTCGATGTGTTCCAGCGAGATGGCATTGTGGAGGACGACGAAGCCGTCCTGCCGCAGCGCGTGGAGAGCCCTTTGCAGCTCTTGCTCGCCGAGGCTGCGGCGTTCCAGGTCATCCTGGCTGAGGTGTAATTCTAGCATGCGATTGACTTCGGCCTTGCGGCGCAAACGACGCGATCGGCGGTGCTACCTATTAGGGGAAATTCGCTTGTTCGCGACGAGTTTATGGTCCATGCAAACTACGATTTTTGCAATTACCCATCAAGCCCGGAGGGCGCGGGCGAGGTTTTTGTCCGGCGGCTCCTCTGCCGCAGGCAAACAGGTCTCGGGAGCAGGCGGTCAGACCCTGTGCGGGGGCCGCCCGGTATTCTATGAGCAGCTTGGATTGGCGCGGCGTGGTCCGGATTGCGCTAGGCGCCGAGTCCTTTCAGCACGCCCTGCAGGAAGCTGAGTCCCTGGGCCCGCGCCACCAGGCCATAGCCAAAGTTC
>CAXFTV010000728.1:0-6638 GCA_964005845.1 uncultured bacterium | reverse complement strand
TGCTGGTCAGCGGAACCCTGGCGGCCGACTGGCCTGGATTCGGCGTCATCGTAGCGGCGGGATTCACCCTGGCGCTATACAGCTTTCTCTACAAGGACAACCCGCTGTTCAAATTCGGCGAACATGTCTATGTCGGCGTGGTCGCGGCCTATACTTTCGGCCAGGTCTGGTTCCCCGTGCTCTACGGCGATCTGCTGGCCCCCCTTTTAGACCGCGATGCGGACGCCGCGGCAAAGACCAACTGGTGGCTGCTCGTTCCCACCCTGCTGGGCCTTTTGATCCTGACCCGGTTTTCCACCCGCCTGGGCTGGCTCAGCCGCATCACCTTTGCCTTTGTCGTTGGGCTGGGCGCTGGTTTTGCCATTCCGCGCACAATTTCTTCTTATATTCTGGCACAGATCGAACCGACTTTGAAACCATTGAGCATGAGTTGGGATGGCATAGATCTGCTGATCATCCTGGTGTGCGTGGTGACGGTGCTGATCTACTTTTTCTTTTCGGTCGAACACAGCGGCGCCGTGGGCAAGGCCTCCAAAGTAGGTATCTGGTTCCTGATGATTTCCTTTGGCGCCTCCTTCGGCTATACGATCATGGGCCGCTTGTCGCTGCTGATCGGCCGGGTCACCTTCCTGTTCCGCGACTGGCTGGGCATCGAGGTTCTATGAGTGCGGAAACCTTTCACGCCATCAAAAACTTGCTCGATGAGCACTCCATTACCTATCGCGAGGTGCACCACGAGCCCACGCCGACCTCGGCCGAGGCGGCCAAGGCCCGGGGCGAAGATATCTCGATCGGCGGCAAAGCCATTCTGCTCAAGGTGGGAAAAGTTTTCAACCTCTTCGTCCTGAGTGCAGCACTGAAAGTCGATTCTGCGCGCATCAAAGCCCACTTCAAGGCCAAAAAGCTGCGCTTTGCCAGCCCCGAAGAACTGCTGGATCTCACCGGCCTCGTCCCCGGCTCGGTGCCGCCCTTCGGCGCACCGCTGCTGCCTTTCGCGCTTTTCGTGGACCGCTCGATTCGACAAAATGAGCGCATTGCCTTCAATGCTGGTTCGCTGACCGACTCCATCGTCATGGACGTAGAAGATTACTTGAAAATTGCCTCGCCCACTGTATTCGATTTTTCCATTCCGGACTAGGAGGACTCCATGCGCTTGCAAGACAAAGTAGCCATCGTCACCGGCGCGGCCGGTGGCATAGGGCGCGCCAGCGTGCGTCGCTTTGCCCAGGAAGGGGCGCGCGTCGTGGCCGCCGATATTCAGACTCAGGGCGTCGAAGAAACCGCGCGCGAAGTCGGCGCCGATTTCCCCGATGCAGTCATCGCCCGGACGGTGGACGTGAGCAAGGCCGACCAGGTGGAAGAGCTGGTGGCCAACGCACTCTCCCACTTCGGCCACCTCGACATCCTCTTCAGCAACGCCGCCATCATGCTCGATGGCTCGGTGGTAGATCTTCCCGAAGCCGACTGGGACGCGCTTTTTGCGGTCAATGTCAAGGGGGCGTATCTGTGCGGCAAATACGGCATTCCAGCCATGCGCGAAAAGGACGGTGGATCCTTTATCATCACCGCCTCAGCCAACAGCTTTTTCGCCGAGTCGGACATCGCCGGGTACTGCGCTACCAAGGGGGCGGTCATGCAGCTCACCCGCGCCATGGCCATCGACCACGGCCCCGAGGGGGTGCGCGTCAACTGCATTTGCCCGGGATGGATCGAAACCCCGATGTCGCTACCTTTTCTGGAAGAAAATCCCGAGGGGCGCAATTTTGCCGGCCGCATCGCGCCCCTGGGTCGGATCGGCCAGCCCGACGACGTCGCCGACGTGGCCGTGTTTCTGGCCAGCGACGAGTCCCGTTTCGTCACCGCCTCGGCCTACAACGTAGACGGCGGCTGGACCGCGGGCATGACCAAGGCCATCGCCCTAATATGAACCGGCCGTGGCAATAGTATGGGAAAACTGCGAGCTAAAACTGCCGTTATAACAGGGGGAGGAGGCGCTATTGGGCGCGCCACCGCAACTTTGTTTGCCGCCGAGGGCGCCCGCGTCCTGCTGGTCGACCAGGATCGGGAAGCTTTAGAGAAAGCCGTCGCGACCCTGGGCGAAGAGGCCAGCTGGGTCGCGGCCGATATCACGCAACCCGAGCAGGTCCAGCACTACGTGCAGACCGCCCTGGAGCGCTACGGCGGCATCGACGTCTTTGTCAATAATGCCGGCATCGAGGGGGCAGTGCAGCCCATCCCCGACTACCCCATAGAAGTATTCGACCAGGTCATGGCGGTCAATGTGCGCGGCGCCTGGCTCGGCCTCAAATACGCCATCCCCGCAATGCCGCGAGACGGCGGCAGTATAATCATCACTTCATCGGTTTCCGGCATCGAGGGCGCCCGTGGGCTGTCGGCCTACGTGGCCAGCAAACACGCGGTCATCGGACTGATGCGCACTGCCGCCCTGGAGTGCGCCCCTCTGGGCATCCGCGTCAACACCATCAACCCGGCCCCCCTCGAGACTCGCATGATGCGCGCCCTGGAGGAAGGCCTCACCCCCGGGAAGGCGACGAGAGCTCGGGAAGCGATCACTGCGGGCATTCCCCTCAGGCGCTATGGCACTCCTGAAGAAGTGGCGCGCATGATGCTCTTTCTGGCAACGGACGACAGCCGCTATTGCACCGGCGGCGTCTACATGGTGGACGGCGGCATTTCGGCTGGTTGAGCGGTTCGCTCTGGGGCTGTAAAAACCAGCTTTACTCGGGCATGAAGAATTCGTGCTTCTCCGGTTCGGCGTAGCCCTCGATCTGGGCCGGTACCACGCCCGGACTGTGCAGCGCTGCCTGCACGATGCGCTTGTTGAAAATGCTGATATTTTCATCGTTTAGATAAGCGGCGACCGGCATCCACAGGCACTCGGCGATCTCCTCTACCTGGATGGAGATTTCCTCGCTCAGCGGATGCAGCCGACAGACGAAGTAAATATCCGATTTGCCGTAGCGGTAGCCGTGCCAGTGGCGGAAGCACACCAGGGAGCCAAAGCGGGTGCGCACCCCGGTTTCCTCCAGGACCTCGCGGATCACGCCCTCTACCAGGTGCTCGCCTTCGTGCAGGGCGCCGCCGGGCAATTTGTAGCGCGGCGGGCCGCTGCTGTTGCTGTGGCGATAGCGCTCGCAGACCACCAGCAGTTCCTCGCGCTCGTTCAGGACGACGCCGCCGGCGCCGATGTAGTGCGAGGCATAGGCCGGAATAAATGCACCTGCCGCCAGCTGCAAGGTGAGCATGAGATAATCCTCACCGCTGTGGTGAAAGGTAAAACCTGCCGCCACCGCCACGGGGATGAGCTGGGACCTGGAGATGGGCACTTCCAGCCACGCCACCTGGAAGTCCCGTTCTTTCCACACTTCCAGAGAATGCTGCAGATGGCGTGAAAATTCGTCCGGGTCGGGGCTCAGTGCTTCTGGTTTGGGCAACACGCCCCCAAAGGGATTGGTCGTCGATTCGATGGCTTGCATCTGCTTGTCCTCCTGTGAATCCCGGCTAGTCGGCGGCCGCGAAAAAAATTTGGCGCTGCATTTTATGAGTGTTTGGCTAGTTGGCGGCGGCCGTGGGGCAACTTTGCCGCTGCACCTCATGCGCTGCGGCTTCCGTCCCTCCGCTAGCCGCAGGTGAGGTGTTCAAAAGGGCGGAGTACCTGGTCTATTCCTCCCCCCTCAGCCCTCAAAAAACGCGGCCGGACAAATCTCCTCCCGGCCCTGAATCAGGTATATTCTCGGTATTTTACTGGAATGAAAATTGTTTTGCTACCACTCTAAAATAGCGAAAAATGACCCGCCAGCGTCAAGACTTTTCCCCAATTCGGTTATTGCCCAGCAGGCTTTTAAAAAAGACGTAGTGGCAAAAAGCGGAACTTTTCCGCCTTCCTGCCGCTCATAGCTTCTCGATGCTATCCCACATCTTGCAAAACCGGAGGGAGCAATGCAAAAAGTGATTCTCATCGGGGACTCCATCCGCGCCGGCTACGAAAAGATCGTCCGGCGCGAGTTGGCTCCCCTGGCTAGAGTACACGTGCCCAGGGGCAGCGGCGGCGACAGCCAGCGCACCCTGGAACACCTGGAAGAGTGGATCATTACCCAGGAGGCGGCCGTGGTCCACCTCAACTGCGGTCTGCACGATCTCAAGAAAGAATTCGGCGCCGACGAAAATGCCGTTCCGCTGGCGCAGTACCAGACCAACCTGCGCCATATCATGCGGAGTATCCAGCGGCACACTCAGGCGATCCCGATCTGGGCAACCACCACGCCAGTGATCGAAAAGTGGCACCATCAGGTCAAAAACTTCGACCGTTTCGAAGCCGATGTCAGGGCCTACAATAAAGCCGCTCTGGACAGCGCCAACGCATGCGGTATTCCGGTTAACGATTTATTTGCCGCCATGTGCGCCGCGGGACCCGAGCACTATCTGCTCGCGGACGGGGTCCACTTTACCGAAGCAGGTTCCACCCTGCTCGGCAAGGCGGTGAGCGCAAGTATCAAGAAGCACCTGGGACCCGTCTGAAATCACCTCATACTTCAGCCCGAAGGACCCGTTTCTCCGCGGCCGAAAAAGGCCGCTTTTCAGCCGTTGCCAGCAAACTAGAATTGTACTATGATTATTACTGGCCGCGGTGTCCCGGCGCTCTATGCCGCGCCACCTGCGGCTATCACCTAGTCAAAAAAAACCGGTCTACGACCCGCGACTCATCCAGAACCGTCTACAATACAAAACCCGCATCGGAGGATACAAGTGCTCGAACTCAAACTGACCCAACCCCTGGACGGCTCCACAACAGACCCCCTCCAACGACAATCGTGGCCCGCAGCGCCCCTGCCCCAGGCCGACCCCGAAGCGCCACCCGAAGATAGAGGCCTGCCGCGCGGCCTCACCTTTGCATGGGAGCCCCCCCCTGACGCCAGCGGCCCGCTGCGCTACGACCTGCACATCTCCTCGCATCCCGATCTGGCCCCTCCTCTGCTCCTGGAAGATCTGCCCGAACCCCATGCCGAGGTAGCGCACCTGTTCATCGCCACATCCTATGCCTGGAAGGTCATTGCCCGGCGCGAAAACACGCCGATCGCCGCGTCCCCGGTCTGGCGCTTTGCGACCCATAGCGACACTCCCCGCTGGATCGCTGTGCCCGGCATAACCAATGTGCGCGACCTCGGCGGCTGGTCCCTGCCGGACGAGCGCAGGGTGCGCCAGGGCATGGTCTACCGCAGCGGCCAGCTCAACGGCGGCCGCGAAATCACCCCAGAGGGCCGGAAAGTCCTGCTGCACGAGCTCGGCATCCGCACCGATCTGGATATCCGCTGGAGCGACCAGGAGCCCACGCAGCCCGTCCTGGACGAAGAACAGGTGCGCTGGATCAATATTCCCATCCTCGGCTACGGCCGCATCGGCGAAGCGCAGGATCTGGAGAATTACCCCAGGGTCTTCGAACTCTTCGCGCAGCGCTCGAGCTACCCCATCTTGTTCCACTGCGCCGCCGGCGCCGACCGCGCCGGCACCATAGCCTTTATTTTAAAGGCCCTGTTGGGGGTAAGTACAGAAGATCTCTTTCGCGACTACGAACTCACCTCGCTGTCCGCTTCGGGCCTGCGCGAAGTAGCCTCGGAAAGTTTCCAGGGTCTGCTGGACGCGCTGCAACCCTTTGGCGAAAGCTATATGGAACGAGCCGAAAACTACCTGCTTTCCACTGGCGTCACAGCGGAGGAGATCGCCGCCATTCGCGACCTGCTCATCGTCGACTGCCGGGATCGCTGAAATCCGCAACCGGAGTCTCACCCATGGAACGCGCCCTTTCACGGAACCTCATTCACGACAAAACCCTCAAGGAACTCGTCGCCTATCTGCGCACAGAGCTGCCGCCCCCCCTGGCGCGCCAACGGGCTCTCTCCGCCCACGCCTGGGACAAAAAAGCCGCGCGGATTCGGCAACAGATGCTCGAGCTTTTTTTCCGCGGCCATCCGCCGGATCTGCTCCAAGAGCCTCCCCGCATCCGCTTCAAAGAAACCCTGCACGACGGCAACAAAGGCTACCTGGTCCGCAAACTGCTCTACGAAGGCTATCCGGGTCTGTGGATCCCGGCCCTGCTCTACGAGCCCACTCAGCTCCAGGATAAGGTGCCGGCTGTGCTCAATCCCAACGGCCACCACGTCGGCGGCAAGGCCATGGCCTACAAACAGGCCCGCTGCATCAACCTGGCCAAACGCGGCATGCTGGCTCTCAACACGGAGTTCATCGGCATGGGCGAGTTGCGCGCCAGCGCCGACCACAACCGCATCGCCCACCTGGATCTGTGCGGCGTCGCCGGCATCGGGGTATTCTACCTGATCATAAAGCGCAGCCTCGACGTCCTCCTCGACCAGCGCCACGCCGACCCGGCACGCGTCGCCATGACCGGTCTTTCCGGCGGCGGCTGGCAGACCGCCCTGCTGGCGGCCCTGGACGAGCGCGTGCGCGTCGTGGTGCCGGTAGCCGGCCACTCTCCGGTGTGGCAACGCGCCGGCTGCATGGAAGATATCGGCGATCAGGAGCAGGTCCCCTCGGATCTGTGCACCGTCGCCGACTTCGACACCCTCAGCGCTATGTTCGCGCCGCGGCCCACCCTGCTGATC
>CAXFTV010000727.1:0-2393 GCA_964005845.1 uncultured bacterium | reverse complement strand
GTACGAGCCGACGATGCCGGCGCCAATTACCACGTCGTCGTGTGCGGTCTGTAGCGGTTCGTCCAGTTCCTGCCATTTAGATAGGGTCATAGTGGTTCGTCCTGTTTAATTGTTCGAGTGTTAGCTCCAGCTGGTCACAAAGGTATCGACATCGAAGTCGGTGGGCAACTCGTAGAGCCGGTAGGGCACCGGGCCGCGGATGAGGAAGCCGGGCAGGTAGTCTTCGCCCTCTGCCAGCAGCGCCTGGTCCAGGGGTGCAAAGCGCTGGCACAGAGCCCGTATTCGGCACTGGTGAAGCGCGGTCGCTGGCGTTCCTCGGTACCCTGCTGCATGCGGCCGGCGATTTTGCCCAGCTGGATCAAACAGGTAAAGCGGCCTTCTGGGCCTGGATGCAGCCGGGCAAGGCCCTGGCGAAAGCCGCTTTCATCTCCTGTGATAAGGGTGCGCAAGGTGGTTTCGATGAGATCGTTTTCCCCTCTGTACAATTCCAGCAAGCGCGCGTACCTGGCGCGTTTCTCAGGCGCCAGGTAGCAGGTGATATTTTCGTGGTCGACGAAGCCATTGGGGTAAAATAGCTGGCTGCCGAAGCCGCGGTCGCCCAGGTGGATGCAGCGCCGCATTTTGGCGCTGTAATTGCTGGCCCAGTGCAGTATCATATTGGCGTAGACGACGCCGTCGCCGGCCTTGAGATGCACCGGGGCCTCCATTGCTGCAGGCGGGCGCTGATTTATGGCCGGGCGGGTTTTGCGGCAAGCAAATTCGGGGCGTGACTTTTTTTAAAATAGTCGCTGCCCTCCTTCCGGTCCAGCTTATCTGGACCCTGGGATGGGGAATTGGTCGGCATCGCGCTGCCGGACTATATTCAGGGCGTTCGAACAGGGGGGGGGAAGTGCTGGAGATGCTTGGGCTGCTGCCAAACTCTCGCGACTGTGAACCTGGTGTTGTTTTGGGGTGCGCCTGATAATTCAAACTGTTGCAGTAATCGGCTGCGGCCGCCTGGGTCGAACCGCAAATTTTGGTCTCAGTCAGGGCACAGAATAGCATCCATAAACCGCAGATCGGCAGCGGCCGAATAGGCCCTATCGGGTTGAGCGCTCATTGGCGCGAAGCAGCGGCCGGAAAAGACAAAGAGGCGCTGATAAAGGTCGGGCGTAGCAGGCGTCCTGGCGCCGTCCGAGATCCCCGCAGAGCGGGAAAAAGGAGAAGAGATGGCCGCCCAAACCATGCGTGGCGTATTGCCGATTATGATCACCCCTTTTGATGCAAAGGACCGCATAGACGAAGACAGTCTGCGCCGCGCTGTGGAGTACAATATCGACGCGGGCGTGCACGGCTTTGGCGTTGCCTTTGCCACCGAGATTCCCAAACTCACCGAGGCCGAGCGCCTGCGGGTCGCCGCGGTGATCATCGACCAGGCGAGGGGCCGCGTGCCCGTGGTTGTAAATACCGGTGCGCCCTCTACTCATGCCACCCTGCTATACAGTCGGCAGGCCGAAGACCTGGGCGCCGGCGCGGTGATGTGCGTGGCGCCCGGCGGGGTGTCTGCAAAGGAGACCCGGGCCTACTTCAAGGCTCTGTCGGATGCCATAGATATCCCCATTTTTCTGCAGGAGGCGGTGCCGGCCATCGGCGGTGCGCTCATGCGCCAGATCGCCGAAGAGAGCGAGCAGCTGCGCTACGCCAAGGTCGAAAGCGCGCCCTTGCCGCAGAAGGTAGAAGAGGCCGTCGAACACGGCGGGGGACTGGTCACAGTCCTGGGTGGGGCCAGCGGTTCGCACTTGATCGAGGAGTTGCGCCGCGGTTCGCAGGGGACGATGCCCTGGCCGAGTTTGCCGCATGCTTTCGTCAAAGTCTGGAACTACTGGCAGGCTGGCCAGCAGGAGGCGGCCCGGCAGACCTGGGAGCGCGAAATCAGTCCGGTCATCCGCCTGTCCGGACCCGTGCACAAAGAGATTCTATATCGCCGGGGAGTGATCGAGAATCCGCGCTGGCGCGCCCCCTTGCCGGCGCCGCTGGACGAAACCGCGAAACGGGAATTCGACGAGGTCTGCGAACGCCTGGGAATTAGTTGAAGCGAGGGTCGAGCAGACCTTTGCCTGCCGCGACTCTGTGCGCTTCAGGGATTGGCGATTTTGACCGCCTTGATGCGGTTGTTGAAGTGGTCGCTGATCAGCAGCACATCCCCGTTGTAAAAGAGCAGTCCGTGCGGCTGGTTCAGGCGCGCTTGCGTGGCTGAACCGCCCTCGCCGCCCTCGCCCGGAGCGGCGCTGCCGGCGACGGTTTCCAGGGTGCCGTCGGGGGCGATGCGCCGCACCCGGTTGTTGCAGGTGTCCGAAAAGTAGAGCCGGCCGCTGGCGGCGAGGGTCAGGCCGGTGGGTTCGGCCAGGCGTGCT
>CAXFTV010000726.1:0-8803 GCA_964005845.1 uncultured bacterium | reverse complement strand
TCCACTACCTCATCGTTCTGGATGACGTAGAGGCGATCGTAGAGGTTGGTTGTCATACCTCCGTGCAAGGGGATGAAGCTTAGAACATCTCCGACTTTAAATGTATGCCGAGATGGGGTGATATCCACGTGCCCGTGTTCTACGGACATGCCTTTGAGGAAGATTTCAGGGTGTTCCAGGCAGTAGCCGTACGGAGTCGGGGGATAGCTGGTGAAGGCCTTCATGCCGGCGTCCACGATGGCCTGTCCGGGAACCGTCGTGCTGACCACGGTGACCACCAATCGCAGAGGACAGCGACCCGGGTGCAGATCGTCCCGTTTGCCTACCCGGGTCATGCCCTCGTAGGCATAGGAGCCAATGCGGGTTTCGGTGCAGCCGATGGACTTGCAAAATTCCTGGGAGCCGGTGCCGCCGCCGCTGATAATGTGCAGCGGCAATCCAGCCGTCCCCGTCAGGTCGCGCACCTGATCGATGAAGGGGCCAACTCCATCGCCGCTTGCGTAGGTCATGACACCCATGAATTCGAGACCGGGCAACTGGTCGATGTGCTGGGCTAGTTCCAGGGTTGCCTGCGGGGATTGGACGCCACAGCGGTGTCCGCCGGTATCCATCTCCACGATGACGCGGATGGTGCAGCCGTCCTGAGCAGCTTGGTGCGAGAGTCCTTCCACCGTGGCCGCGGAGTCGGCCGCCACTGTGATCGTGGCCCTGTCCTGTTTGATCAGGCGCGTCAAACGCTCGAGCTTTGGGCGGCCGACGATGTTGTAGGGGATGAGGATATCCTCTATCCCCGCCTCGACCATAGGCTCTGCCTCGCCCAATTTCTGGCAGACGATGCCGATGGCTCCGGCCCCGACCTGACGCCGGGCGATCGAAGGATTTTTGTGGGTCTTGGTGTGGACCCGCAGGTCGATCTCCAACTGGTCGCAGGCCTGTTGCAGGTCGTGGATATTTTTGTCGAGGCCGTCCAGATCGACGGCGAGGGCCGGGGTATCGAGTTCGCTATAGTGCATAGGGCATTTTCCTTTCTTCGATTGCCAGCGGTGGCATGGAGATCCGGGCAGCAAGAAATATCAATAATAAAGTTCGTACGAGGACCGCGCAACTTGCGTGTCAGGTCCAAATTCAACACCGGCCTTTTTCCCTGCGGTACGGTTTTGCCCGTTCCTTTGAAGATAGCCAGTAGGGGGTCGGCTTGAATGTCTTTTCTTGCGCCGTGGGTGCGGCGCCGTACATTACCAGAAAACAGTTCTCTTTCCCCGTATTTACCCGTTCGCCTACAGTCAGTCGGGAGGTGGATATGCGCATTGCCATTGCGGGTTTTGCCCACGAATCGAACAGTTTTTCGAGCCAGCCTACCAAGCTGGATGACTTTCGCGTGAATGAAGGCCGGGGTATGCTCGATGTCTACGCCGATACCTTCCACGAGATTGCCGGTTATATTGCCGGGAGTGTCGAGTTCGATTACGAGCTTTATCCCCTTTTTGCTGCCGTAGCTACGCCGGCCGGACCACTCACGGCAGAGGCTTACGAAAGCTGGATGGAGCGGCTGCTTGCAGCACTCAAAGCCGCCCCGCCCCTGGACGGTATACTGCTGGCATTGCACGGGGCTCTGGTGGCCGAGGGGTTTCCCCAGGGGGACGGGGAAACTGTGCGTCGCGTGCGGGAGTTGGTAGGGGCGGATTTGCCGATTGTGGTAACGCATGATTACCACGCCAATGTGCCGGAACAACTGGTGCGGGATGCAGATGCGCTGCTGATATACAAAACCAATCCCCACATCGACCAGCGGGAGTGCGGCCTGCGGGCCGCCTCCATTCTGGTGCGCACCATCCGTGGGGAGGTCCGCCCTACCAGTGCGATCGTCAAACCCGAATTGCTATTCAATATCTACTTTCACGACACCAGCCGGCCACCGATGCAGCCATTGATGCGGGCGGCCATCGAACTGGAACGAGAAGCGGGAATTCTGTCCTGTAGCATTGCAGGGGGTTACCAGTACGCAGATGTGCCGGCCATGGGGCCTTCGATCGTAGTAATCGCGGATGGGGACGAGGCCAGGGCACAGCGCGAGGCGGCGCGCCTGGGAGAAAAGATGTGGGCTGTGCGCGAACAGCTGCGGGCCGATGTGCCGGGACCCGCTGCTGCGGTGGCGCAGGCCATGGCCGGTCCGGAGTTTCCCATCACTTTGCTGGACTTCGGCGACAATATCGGCGGTGGCTCGACCGGCGACTCCACTTTTTTGCTGCAGCAGTTGCTGGTTCAGGCGGCCGATGGCTGGGTTGTGACGCTCTGCGATCCGGAAGCTGTGCAGGCCTGCTTCGACGTCGGCATCGGCGCGCAGGTCGAATTGGGGGTTGGGGGCAAAACGGATGCAATGCACGGGCCGACGCTGGAAATCAAAGGGCGCGTGCGGACCCTGCACGATGGAACCTACCAGGAAACCGAACGCCGCCATGGGGGGGGACGTAATTTTAGCCAGGGATGCACTGCGGTACTCGAGGTCGGCCGGGGTGCCTCTGGCAGGGGTGGGCTGTTGGTTTTAAATAGCCGGCGGGCCGGCCCCAACAGCATCCACCAGATTACCTGCGTGGGCATTCAGCCACAGCAGCAGAAGATTCTGGTGGCCAAGGGAGCGGTGGCGCCACGGGCCGCGTACGAGCCGGTTTCGGCCCGGCTTATCGAGGTGGATACGCCGGGCGCCACCGCTATGCGGCGTTCACCAGCGGATTACGAGTTGGCGCGCAGGAATCTGTGGGAGTGGCGCTGAGAGGATTGCCGCGGCCTTGAATCAGGCGGTCTCTTCGAAATCTTTGCCGCAGTGAGGGCAATGGTGGGTGCCCTTGTCTTTGGCCTGCAACTCGTCGACAAAACCGGCGCCCAGTATGCCGGCGGGGAGGGCGAACATGCCAATGCCCAGAATGGCGATGACAGCGGCGATTAACTTGCCCATTGCGGTCACCGGATAGTAGTCGCCGTAGCCCACGGTAGTCAGGGTAATGACGCCCCACCACATAGTTTCCGGGATACTCGAAAATTTGTCGGGCTGATCGTCGTGTTCGGCAAAGTACATCAACGAGGAGGAGATCAGCAACAGGGTCAGGAGAACGAAAAAAATACTGGTGAGCTCACTCCTCTTGCCCAGGACCACCCGGCCCAGCAGACGCAGGGCGCTTGAATAGCGGAAGAGTTTGGCAAGGCGGAAAAAGCGCAACAGGCGGACTACCCGGATAAAGCGCATGTCCAGACCCAGCAGCGGCAGATAGAGTGGCAGAATGGCCAGCAGGTCGATGATAGCCAGAGGGGTCAGCATGAAAAGAATTCGGCCGCCCAGAGGATGATTGTAGGAGTCGAGCGCCGTGCAGGACCACACCCGCAAAAAGTATTCGATGCTGAAGATGATCAGGGAAATCTTTTCAAAGGTCTCAAAGGCGGCCGGGTTGAGGCTGTAGATCGGGTCGACCGTTTCCAGCACCAGGGCCAGGATGTTCAAAAAGATCAGACCAAGAATGGCCAGGTCGACGGTGCGGCTGTGCGGGTTGTCTTCGGGAGACGTTGATACGGCGAGCAATTCGTGGACGTGTTGTTTTAAAGTCATGCCCCTATCCTCGAGGTTTTTCGCAGGTAGGCGAACAGGTCTTTAGGTGGACGTGGCCTGCGCGGTTTCTATAACTGGGACCAGATGATTTGACGGCGCCCAAGGTCATTCGCTCCACGAGGCAATGGCTGGGCCTTTTGCGGGCATTGACCGCGCCCGCTTCCAACTCGGTGATCTGCGCCCGGGCCTTGTAGGATGGACATAGATAAAAAAATAAATCCGGCCGCAATTAGTTCCTGCCGGATTTGCGCCAATAGCTTTCCAGTTTGTCCTGGGGAACGAAACCAAGGAGGCGCCGGGTCTTTTCGTTGGGAAAGAGGCCGTGCGGCAGATCCGAAGTCACAAAAAAGATTTCATTTTTTGAAGGCAGGGAGGCCAGATCTACCTCCAGGGCGCGCTTGAAAGCCTGGCCCGCGTCTCTGAAGCTGGTGGAGAAGGGGGTTAAATCCTGGCCACCTCCACCTGGTTCGGGTGCGGCGGCGCGGAAGTTGTAAAAGAGCAGGCAGAGGACGTGGATCGGATAGTTCTGGGTGAAGATACGGCAGATTTCCTGGCCGGCCGACTTGCTCAGGGCGTAGAGGCCGAGGCCGGGGTGCGCTGGAACTTCGGGGCTGATGTCGAAATCATAGTTCTCGTAGGTCGGTCCGGTGATGGTGAAGTGGGGGCCGGTGTTGATGAAGCGCGGTATTCCGTGTTCTGCCGCGGCGCGGATGGCATTGTAGGTCCCCAGAGTGCTGACGTCAAAGGCCAGTTTGCGATCGTGGCGCAATACGGAGCAATTGACGACCGCGTCGACTCCTTTGGCAACTTCCAAAACCTGGTCCGGGTCGGCTATGTCCACCTGCCTGGTTTCGTGCGGACTATCGATGGGGACGATATCGGTTATGCGCAGTTCGTGGTCGCCTTCCAGGGCCTTTACGACGTGGGGCCCTAGAATGCCGTTGCCTCCCAGTATCAGCACTTTCATGGTATAGCCTCGAAATCGACCCGGGGCGTGAAATCCAGGGCGGCACTGGCGTTGGCGGAACTGAAGCGGGCGCGCTCTGAAACAGACTGGAGGTGAAAGACGGCGAAGCGCGGTAGATCTTTCTGCAGGGCGTTCCGCAGGCCTTCGACCACATCGTCTAGTGCGATCCACATGGGGTCAAAGGGCTTTCCTTTTGCATCCTCGGCTCGGATCGCGTGTCCCAGGCGCAGGCAGAGCACTTGCAACGCCTGCTCGTGGGCGAATTCCCGGGCGACGAATTCACCCAGGTGCTGGCCCAGTATGTCGGGCTCGCAGGAGGGGCGGGGGCGCCAGCGTTCGTTGACTGTCATGTCTTCGTCATAGGGCAGGAACAGGTCCAGAGTGCTCAGGTAGATCACCTGTTTGACGCCGGCGTTAGAGGCGGCTAACAGCAAGTTATAGGTGCAGCGGGTAGAGGCGTCGATCCAGGCGCTTGAGGTGTCGGTTTGCGGGGCAGGTTCGGGCAGGTAGATGATCGTGTCGATGCCGGCCACTAACTCGTCAGTTGATTCGTCGTGACCCAAATCGCTGCGGATAAATTCGAGATTTGTGTTCAGGTCCGTGCGCCCACTGAGGCGAAGCTGGTGGGAGGATTTCAGCCCATCGGCCAGAGCTCGTCCCAGAGGGCTGGTGGCATGGGTGATCAGGAGGTGCATCTAGATGCTCCTTGAGTAATTCTTTTTAGAGTATTTGTTGATCGATGTTTACCGGCACGATATCGTGTACCTGGCTGTCTGCCAGAGCGCTGGGCGATTGCATTTCGAGAATCCCTTGCCGGTGCAATTCTGTGATGGAGCGGCAGCCCGCTGTGGCCAGGGTTGAGCGCAGAATTTGCAGCACCACCGGCAACTTGTCGTAGGTCGAACCCTGGTGGGGTACGTAACCGGTGATACCTTCCTCAAAAAAGATGTTTTTGAGCTGGGCGTAGCGGCGGAAGTTGCGGGCCTTCATACTGCCTTCCATCCAGTACTCCTTGACGATCTCACCAGCGGCATTGCGCACCAGGTTGCCGGCGCTTTCGGTATAGCGGGCAAAGAAGTTGCCCATCATCAGGGTATCGGCGCCCAGAGCCAGGGCTACGGACATATCGGCCGGACCACTGATGCCGCCGTCCGCAATAAGTGGAATGTAGATTCCCTTCTTCCGCTCCAGCTGGTCGCGGGCGCTGCCGATGTCCAGCAGCGTAGTGGCCTGCCCGCGGCCAGTAGCTTTGATTTCCTGGGTAGTACAGCCCGAACCGATGCCCATGCCCACTTTGATGGCATCGGCGCCGGCGGCTGCCAGAAATTCGAATCCTACTGCCGTGACCACGTTGCCGCCGATTACGGGAATCGGATGATTTTCCTTTATCCACTCCAGCATCTGCCGCTGGTATTCGGTATGGCCATCCGAGGCATCGATTATAAGCACATCGGCTTCATGCTCGATCAGAGCCTGGACCCGGTCGCGATCTTCGGGGTGGGTTGATATGGCAGCGCCTACCAGCAGGCGTTTCTTTTCATCGATGGATTCGTTTGGATGCTGGAGGTGCTTGTCCAGGTCTTTTTTGAAAACTACGGATTGGAGCATGCCCTCCGGAGAAAGGATCGGTAGAAAACCACGGCCATATTTTATCATCAACTGGTTGGCTTCTTTCAGGTCGTCTATGCCAATGCCGGCCTGTACATCTGTCTTCATGCGCTCGGAGACTTTGCAGTCGTGGTCGCGACGGGTATCAAAATCCTTGTCGGTGATGACGCCCAGCAACTTGCCGTGAAACTGGCCGCTATCCGTTACCGGAAAAGTGGAATATCCAGTCTCGTTGATGATGTCTACGACGGCGCCGATAGTCTGTTCGGGAGATAGCGTTTTGATATTGGTCTGGAAGGCGGCCTTGAAGCGTTTGACCTCGTTGATTTTGCCACATTGTTCGTCTATGGTTTGGCTGACGGGCAGAATGCCGATGCCCCCTAGCTGAGCGATGGCAATGGCCATCTCCGCACCGGTAACCGCCTGCATGGCTGCGCTCAGGAAGGGCGTGTGCAGGCAGATGAAGTCGTCTCCCTGGCGGCAAAGTCTGGTTTGCAGTGATACCTGGAGAGGACTGCCATCAGCGGGTGTATAGCCGGGCAATAGGCGGAACTCTCTGAGGCTGTGCGAAAGGGTATCCAGAACCTTGGCCATGGATGTCCACCTGAAAGATTGAATTGAAGGTAAACACAAGATAATTAAAAAATAGGCACACAGGGTTTATTATTCAAATCGGGGTTTGGTATATTATATTATGATGGGGGAGAAGTGGGGTTCTGGGCACGGGGTCGCCGCTTCGACACAGCCATATTTTGCAGGAGTAAATAAGACAAATGGCCTATATAAGTAGACAAATGCAATCCAAAAGGACCAGCCACTTGGGCAGTTTTCTTACAGGGTGCCTGACCGGTGCCATCATCGGCGGGGTATTGGGGGTGCTATTGGCACCCCACCGAGGAGATATCACGCGGCGCAAGGTAGCGCGCAAGGCCGAGGAGGCAAAGGATCAGGTGATCGAGGTCGTAGAAAATCAAGTAGATAGTTTGAAAGTGCAGAAGGAGGAAGAAAATGGTGACCAAGAGGCGGATAGCTGAGGTGCTCAAAGGGCGTTTTGTGGATGTGGCGGAGCGTGGGCGGGTGCTGGGACTGGCGTTCAAAGCGCGTGCGGATATAGCGGTGACGCGTCGCCGTTTACGGTCGGCTCTGGCCGATCTGGGTGAAAAAATCTACAGCCGCATGGAGTCCGGTCAGGCCGGGGAATTGGGCAAAGATACCCAGCTGGTTTCTTTCCAGGCGCGCATCACGGGGCTAAAAACCGAGTTGCGGCTTCAGGAAGCCGCATTGGAGGAGATCGTGGAGGAGCGCAAGAAGGGCGGCGAGAGGGTGGAAAAAGAGGCGGTCGACGAAGAGAGTGAGGTCAAAGAAAAGGCTGGTAAAGAGGACGTGGATAAATAGTTTGGAGTGTGCTTATCAGCAACTGGGGGACGGTTTGGGCCGGTTCCCCAGTTTTTATGTCTGTAGGGATGGACCATTGCCGGGGCCGTAGTTGAGTTGATATAGACGGGCGTAGATGCCTCCCCGTTGGATCAGATCCTCGTGCTGGCCGCGTTCGCGCACCTCTCCGTGGTGCAGAACTAGGATGTGGTCGGCGTTGCGGATGGTGGAGAGGCGATGGGCAATGACTATGGAAGTTCGCTCTTGCATGATTCGGGCGACCGCGTCCTGGATGAGGTGTTCGGTTTCGGTGTCGATGCTGGAAGTAGCTTCGTCAAGGACCAGTATTTGCGGATTAAAGGCAAGGGCTCGGGCGAAGGAAAGCAACTGGCGCTCGCCGGTGGAAAGGGTGGAGCCGCCTTCGGCGACCTGGTGGGCAAAACCACCGGGCAGGCGCTGGATGAAGCGGTCGGCATTGACGTGGCGGGCGGCGTCTTCGACTTGGACCCTATCGACGGTTTCTTTCCCCAGGCGGATATTGGCCTGGATATCTCCAGAGAACAGAAAGACGTCCTGCTGGACAATGCTGATGCGACAGCGCAGATCCTCTACATTCCACTCGCGCACATCGCGGCCGTCCACCAGGATGGCGCCGTCCTGGATATCGTAAAAGCGGCAGAGCAGGTTGACTATTGTAGTTTTACCCGATCCAGTGGCTCCTACCAGGGCCAGGCTCTGACCGGCTTCGACCTTGAAGGAAACATCTTTGAGGATGTAGTCCTGGGCAGCCGGATCGTATTTGAAAAAGACGTGCTGGAATTCGATGGTACCCCCCTGAGTTGATGGCGCCGCGGCCACTGTGCCGCCCGCGGGTTCGACCGGGGTATCCAGTAGCTCGAATATGCGTTCGGATGAGGCCATGGCGCTCTGCAGCAGGGCGTAGCGGTCGTTGATGTCCATGATGGGGCGGAAGAAGCGGGGGATGTACTGCAGGAAGGCGATCAAAACGCCGATATCGATGCGCTCCTGGAGGACCGAGCCGGCTCCGTACCAGAGGATCAGGCCCATCCCGACGGTACTGACGAATTCGGTGAAGGGAAAGAAGATGGCGTAGTAGTGGATTTCCTGGTCCTGGGCATTACGGTAGGGCAGGTGCTCGCGGTCGAATTCCCTTTTGTTGCGCTCCTGGCGGCTGAATAGCTGTACGACTTCCATGCCGGTGATATTTTCCTGCAGATAGGCGTTGAGCCGAGCCC
>CAXFTV010000725.1:0-3078 GCA_964005845.1 uncultured bacterium | reverse complement strand
CGCAACACCAACGACGTGGACGCGCTCGACGAATTGTTTAGCGCCGGTGTGGTTTCGTTGTGCAGCGATATTTTCACGGTGATCACTATTCTGGCCTTTATCTGCTACATGGACCTCGAGCTGGGGCTGATCACTGCCGCGGTGCTGCCGCTGATCGCCGTCCTTACCATCTGGCTCAAGAACCGCACCGCTGCAGCCTACAGGGTAGCGCGCATCCACTTCGGTCGTTTCAGCGCCTTCCTGCAGGAAACGCTCTCGGGCATGGAGGTGGTGCAGCTATTCAACTGCGAGGCGCGTAGCGCCCGCCGCTTTGAGCAGGCCAACGACCGCTATCTGGACGCCCGCCTGACGAGTACCTTGTACCACTCGATCTATTTTCCCTTCATGGAGGCCAGCGGCCTGTTCTTGCTGGCCCTGGTGTTGTGGCACGGCGGCGGCCGGGTGCTCCAGGGGCAGATCGAGTGGGGCGTGCTGGTGGCGATGCTGCAGTACGTGACGCGTTTCTACATGCCGATCCGCGATTTCGCCGAGCGTTTCAATACCATCCAGGCGGCCATGGCCTCGTCCGAGCGCATCTTCGAACTACTCGACGCCGCGCCCGAGCCCTTGGGAGAAGGGCGGCAGGTCGATAGCATGCGGGGAGAAATAGAATTTCGCCGCGTGTTTTTCGCCTACGAGGGCGAGAACTGGGTTCTGCGCGATGTATCGTTTCGCGCTGCCCCGGGCGAGAGCATTGCGCTGGTGGGGGCCACGGGGGCGGGCAAGAGCACCCTAATCAACCTGGTCTGCCGCTTCTATGAAATTCAGCGAGGGGAGATTCTGGTCGACGGCGTCGACGTGCGCGCATGGGATGTGGAGGAACTGCGCCGCCATATCGGCATCGTGCAGCAGGAGGTCTTCCTCTTTGCCGGCGACGTGGAGGAAAATATCAGCCTGGGCAAAAAGCAGATCACGCGGCAGCAAGTCGAGCAGGCGGCCCACGACGTCAACGCCGATCGCTTTATCGGCAGCCTGCCCGCTGGTTTTGCCCATCCGGTAAACGAGCGCGGCGCTTCTTTTTCGACGGGTCAGCGACAACTGCTGGCCTTTGCCCGCGCCCTGGCCGCGGCGCCGGATATCCTGGTCCTGGACGAGGCCACGGCTCACATCGACACCGAGACCGAGATGTGGATCCAGGAAGCGGTAGGCAAACTCATGCGCCACCAGACCTCGATCGTCATCGCCCACCGGCTCTCCACCATTGCTCGTGCCGACAGGATCCTGGTCTTGCATCGGGGGCAGATCCGCGAAGCGGGCACTAGCGAGGAATTGTTGGCGCAGCGCGGCATTTACTACCGGCTGCACCAGCTGCAGTACAGGGACGGAGGTACGGCGGAAAGGTCGGCCGAGGGCGCGCAGAATGATGAAAATAACGGCCGTTAGTTCGCCCCACAGGTGGGCGGAGAACTGTCGGTAATCCACGGGCGCTTACAGTTAGGAGAGAGTGATTTGGATACTTCGTGGCTGCAATATTGCATGACGGACCAACAGCGGCACCAATTCGAGCAGCAGGGTTACCTCGTTGTCGAAAATGCCCTGGATGAGAAAATGCTAGGACGCTTGCTGGAAGCCACCGATCGCATCGATGCGCAGGAGCGCCGGCGCCAGGGACTGGGGCCCGACGATCTGATGATGAACTTTCGCACCATCGTCGAGGACGATATCTTCCTCGAGCTATTGGATTGGCCAAAGACCTTCCCGCTGATTTGGGATATCCTGGGGTGGAATGTGCAGCACTATATTTCGCATCTGATCTACTATCCGCCCGAGCCCGAAGACAAAGAGGAGCCGCAAACCGGCGGCTGGCACCAGGACGGCGGGCGGCCGTCGCCCGAAATGGAGCGCCCCCACCCGCGGCTGTCGCTCAAGGTCAGCTTCTGGTTGACGGATACCGACCAGCCGGACCGCGGCGGCATTCGGATCGTGCCCGGCAGCCACAAAAGGGATGTGCCGCCCGAGCCGAAGCCGGCAGACGATTTCGGCGATATGCTGCAGGTGCAGGTAAAGGCGGGGACGGCCGTGCTTTTCGACCGGCGCATGTGGCATTCCCGCGGCCTGAATACTTCGGACACGACGCGCAAAGTGCTCTTCCTCGGCTACAGTTATCGCTGGTTGCGCGGCCTGGACTACAATGTGATCGCCGACGAAATCCTCGCAAAGTGCGATCCGATTCGCCGCCAGCTCCTCGGCGATGGCGTCGACGTCAAGGGGTGGTGGCAGCCGACCGACGCAGATGTTCCCCTCAAGGGCTGGCTGCAGGAGCACAAGGGCCGGGACTACGTGGAGCGGATCGGCGAAAAGCAGTGGGAAAGAGAAAAGTGGCTGGAGTAGCAAGGCCGGTTTTCTGGGATCTTGCAGCCGCGCGCAGCCCAGATTGGAGTTTTGAGACGGCTGCTAAGATTCTTCGCCCTGATGGCGATCGCGCAGCAGGCGCCGCAAAATCTTGTTGGATGCGGTGCGCGGCAATTGGTCGACTGCTACGACCTGGTGGATTTTGAAGAGGGGATTGAGCTGCTGTCTGATCGCCTCCTGCAATACTCCCTGCAGTTCCCGCATCTCTAGCCCCGGTGCCAGCACGGCATAAATCACCAGCCGGCTCAGTCCGCCCGCCGGCGGCGAAACCGCAATAGCAGCGGTCTCGCGCACGCCCTCCACCCCGTTGAGCACCTGTTCGATTTCGGCCGAACTGACCTTGATGCCACTCAGGTTCATGGTATCGTCGATGCGGCCATGGGCGCGGAAATAACCACCGCCCAGGTCTTCGATCTGGTCGCCGTGGCGCCGCAGCGGGTCGCCGTCGGCGGCCGGCGCGCCGGCGAAATAGACCTCGTGGTGGTCCCTGTTGAGCAATTCGGTGGAAAGTCCGATCGAAGGGGGCTGCAGAAAAACCTCTCCGCTGGTGGCGGTGCTGCCGGCTTCGTCGAGAATGGCGAAGTCCATCCCCAGAGCAGGGGTCGAAAAAGTGGCCGGTGCGGCTGGTTGCACCAGGGTGCCGCTGATATAGCCGCCACCGATTTCGGTGCCGCCGCAGTACTCGAT
>CAXFTV010000724.1:0-6293 GCA_964005845.1 uncultured bacterium | reverse complement strand
ATGGCGCTTCTGGAGCCCGCCGGAGGGCCATGAACCGCCTCGATGTCATGCTCTGGTTCGCCGCCGGCGAGCGGCTAGACCGCCAGACCGTATACAGCTGCATTGGCCTGGGCAAGGAAACCGTGGAGGCCTGGAGATTGGAAATGCAGCGCCAACGCCGCCGGGCCGAACAACTCGGCCAGGCGCTAATTGCACGCAATGGGGCCCAGGCACGAGGACTCTACGACCGCCTGGTCGAAGATATCCGCGCCGAACAGCAAGTTCAGCTGCACCTGGGGGAAATAGAAAAGCTGCGCCGCTTTGGCCGCGAGCGCCAACGGGACCTCCAGATCGCTCAGTCCCTCGCCCGCATCGGACGCGGCCTGCCCCTGAAGGAATTGGGTTTTGTCGACTTTCTGGCTTTGGGTGGTCTGTTCCTGCTGGATGGCGCGCCGCAAGAAGAAATTGCGGCCTACCAGGACAGCTTCGCGGCCGGCATCGAATACCTCGGCGGTCCCAAAGCGGCGCCTAGAGCAGTGCCCACTTCCCTGCTGCACGGCCTCTATCGGCCCGAACCGACGGAATTCCGTCAGGAGAAAGGTCTTGAAAGTTCCAATAAAGCGGCCGAAGAGCAGGTTGCCGTCGCCCTCGAAGCACGCCGCCAGCTGGCCGATCGCATCGTGCGCGCCCGGGCGCTCAACCAGCGCCAGGAAGCCTTTGACCAAGTAGCTAGCGACCCCATCTCCTTCGCCGCCGCCGCCGATGCCGCCCGAGCGGCACTGGGAAGTGGCGACCGGCCTCTTAGCCAATCCGCCTTTGGCACCTTTGCGGCCCAGACCAGAAATGCCCTGCTGGCGCTCGCCAGCCAGCTCCACGACGCCGATGCCCCCGCAACTACGCAGCTATTCATCGACCATCTTTCTCAATTATTTTCTGGCCGCTCCATAGATATCCAGGTGTGGCACGAAATTTCCGGTGGCTACGAGGACATCGGCGATTTCGGTCGCCTTGCCCAGCAAGTAGCAGAAGCCCAGCAACAAAACCGGATCGACGCCACCGAGGGCCAGCACCGCCTCGAGCTGATCGCTCAGGCCGCCGCTCTCTTTTACACCCTGCTGGCCATAGAAACCACCATTGAGACCACTTCGCTGGAAATCGAAGCCGTCGACGCCCAGGCTCCCTGGCGCAACCTGGCCGATTTTTTCTCCGCAACCATCAACGACCACTTTCACGAATACCGTCCCTGGATCTATTCCCGCGGCATCGGTTTTTCCGCCTTCGGGGAAGAAGACCTTTACGCCCTGGCCCTTCGCCATCACGCCTGGCTCTACCGCTATCTGCGCTTCTTCGTCACCCACTATACCGAAGTCAAAGACCTGCCCCGCCGGGAACGAGATCTGCTGCTGGGCAACTTCCTCGACAACCAGGAGATCCGGGCTCTGGGCACCGGGGGTACCTCGCACGCCGAAATGGTCTGGCGCTCGTACGGCCAACTGCGCGAACTCGCCTTTATCCGCAACGATGGATTTCCCCTGCCAGAAGTCTTTCCGCACTTCGACATCGACCTGATCCGGGCGGACCAGCGAGTCAACCACATCATCGTCCTACCCGCTGGACGCACGCACTATTCGCGGGCCCTGTGTGAAGGCCCTACCCTGGCCCGCCAATTGCAGCGCCAGGGACGCCCCGGTGCCAACCTGATCATCTCTCAGGCGGTGGATATAACTGCCAGACCAGAGCTCTCGCGGCCGGCACTCCAGGTCTACAGCGGCCATCTCTACCTGGATGCGGACACCTACGAAAGGGCCCTGATCCGCCACAAAGAATGTAGTCCCGAGATTGCCGCACAACGGGCAGCAGCTATTCATCCAAAGGGAATTCGCGTCGCCGCTGTCTTTGACCGGCCACTGCTGGGGGCGGTAGTCTACCCCTTTCATGGACATCCCCTGTACACATCGGGGCAACTTGAAGACTGCGGCCTGCCCTACGCGGTTCAGTCCCTATTTCACACCTGGACTACCTATGACAAAACCAAGTACCCGGATATTTTCCCGCCCGAATCAGGCGTCGATATTCCGACCGAAATAGACTGGCTGGCTGAGTATACAGCGCGTTCCTCCGACGAAGCCAGGATCAAAAAGTGGATCGAAAACGGCCTGCCGGACACCCCCTATCGCGGTCTGCGTCCCTTTGCTCGCGATCACCGCATCGTCATGGTCAAGGATGCATCCGAATCAGGCGGCCGCGGTGCCGCTGCTTTCGCCCTGCGCAAAACGGACAATGCCATCGACGAAGTCCAGCTGGAGGAGGCCGTCAATTTCATCTACCAGATTTCCCTCGAACACAATGTCTCAGTCCAGGAAGTCATCCAGACCTCGCCGGAGTACTGGGCGACCGAGGCCTTCATGCAGTCCTTCGTCGCCCGCCAGATCGTCGAATTGGGCAGCCCTGTCCAGCGCCAGCAGCACCCTCGCACACCTCTATTCGGATCGCACCGCATCATTTTGTCCACGGACAATCCCGCCGAACCGGATGTCCGCAAGAAATGGCATCTTTCTCACTGGATTACCCTCAACAGCAAGCAGCTGATTACCAATGTGGGACGCGGCGGCAGCCTGGAACAATTTCTGCCCGAGTACATCCGCGCGGAACACCGCGATAATATTCTCGAAAAACTCGCCACCGCCGGACGCCGGGTAATGGAGGCTCTCAGCGCCTATGAGCAGCGTGCCGCACCCGCCTACCAGCGCGAAAGCGGCCGCCCGATAGGCACCGATCTGACAGGCGTTTCCTACGGCATGCCGCGCTATATGATGCTCGATTTCTTGATCGCCCCGATCTTTGCCGAAGATGGCACCCTAGTCGATATTCAGCCCCGCTGGGACGAAAGGGGACGAAGGGTGGGGTCGACTTATCTCCTCCAGCGAGGTTCCCGGCACCTGCAGGGCACCATAGTGGACTGGCGCGTGGTCTTGATCGAGCCCAATATCGGCGTCGGCTTGTGGGACCGCCTGGCCCTGCGGGAAGAAACCCGTGAGCGCGCCAACTCGGATGAAAACGCCATGAACTGGGACAATATCGGCGCCAATGCACGGGTGGTTTTGAGCGATTTGACCAGCGCAGGTGAAGATTATCTGAAAGCCCTGAGAGAGGGCAATGCATCTACTTTCTGAGCATCTAAATCGGGCTCTGCAACAAACGTTAAAGGCCCTGAAACTACCCCCTGGAAACCAGCTTGGAATGGCGGAAACCAGCACTTTCCTCAAATACCTGCTCCTGGATATCCTGACGCAGGGCTCGGAGCAGTGCCAGGATTGGAGGACGACTTTGTGGCAGCGCCGCGAAGAGATTCTAGTTTTGCGTCAACGCCTGGGAGACCTTTTAGAAACTCCAGCTCTGGAAAACGCCCTGCAACGCGGAACCTGGGCTGCACCTGAGGCGAGAGATATAAGCCAGACGCTGGAAAAATCCACGACTTATCGCGAACGCATTTTCGATCTGGTAATCGAAGCCCTGTCGAGCGAGCGCATGGCGCCGGAAATCTGTATCGACCCCATGCCTGCTACATCTGACGAACTGGATAAAAAGCTGGAGGGGCGGTGGAACCACGTGATAATTTTTGCTGCCATCCATCTCTTCACCCACGAGTTTTATCCGCTGGCCGTCGATGCCTTTGAACGCGATTCCAATAAATACGGCAAAGTCCATTTCAATATCCTGGGCGCCCACGTAGACTGGTTTGCTGCGGACGGCAAGATCCAGCGCCTGCTCTATCTGGATTTTGACAGGCAACGCTTCTGCGAGTGCGCCCTGGAAATTCCCCTGGCTCCGGACAGCGCCCAGTTTATCTGTCTGGGACTGCAGGAGCACGAGCTGCACTCCTCCTGGTCGACCCGCCTTGCCTGTCCCCAGGTAAATCCGCATCAGTCCGCGGCCTGCGCGGACAGTAAAATAACGGCCCTGAAAGGCTGGACTGCCCTGGGGCTCGAGGTGCCAATTTCCCAGTGCGTATTGCCCGGAAACGAGGATGGGGCAGCGCGCTTTGCCAAACGATTTCCCGAGATTGTCGTCAAACCCAATCGGGGTACAGAAGGCGCCCGGGTAAGCTATCTCGCCTCCCCTGACCCGGCAGCTCTTCGGAATGCTTTATCTTCCTGCTGGAACTCGGGGGATGCCCTCTTGCAAGAACGCCGCGATAGGGTATTCTGGCAGAATCCCGATACCGGAAAAATCCATACCCTGGCGCTGCGCCTGCACGTAGCCTGTGATGGCCGGCACTACCACCTCGAATCGGGCTATGTCCAGTTAGGAGCTGATTCCAGGCTTCCCGCCGCGCCCGCCCGGGGGGGAGAAATTCTCACTTTTGCAGCCATTAATTCCAACCTGATATATCTCCAGGATGGCACCCCTACCAGTCTCCATTTCAGCACTGGAGACTGGCAAGGGATTTACCGGCAGGCAGAAAGGGCCGCCAGTCTTTTTAGCGGCCTGCTGCTGGTCGGATTGGACGCGGTATTGGATCTGGATAAAAAAGGCAAACCCATAGCGGTCTTTATAGAGGCCAATTCGCGGCCTGCAGGACTGAGTCATACCCACTTTCTTCCCGACCTCGGCCTGCCGGGCGTAAGCTTGAAACTGTGGGACGGGCTGGAACATCTATACGAGCACCAGCAAGTCCCCTCACCCGCCGCATAGCAGAAAAATATGGAAAAGTCCATCGAGCGCTTGAAAGAGGCCGGAAGTCTGCCGGAAATCCAGAGTTTGATCGAAGTTGTCCTGCGGGACGCGCGCAGGGCTAAGAGCAAAACCAGAGAGCACCGCCTTTTTCTGCGCCACCTGATCTTCAATGAAGCCCTGCTCGCAGACCTGCACACGCACCTGGCCCTGGATTATCTATTTTCCCAGATAACCCAGGAGGAGTGGGGTGAACTTTTCGGCAGTGCAGCAGACAGGGAACTTCCCCTGCTGATGGTGGACCTGGTAGATCAGTCAAAAGACGTCGACCACAAAGACGTGCTGCGCTTGTTGCCGGGCCCTTCTTCCAGATCGCTCATTGCGATACTCAAGGCTTTCAACAGCTATCTGGAAAAATTGCCCGCCTCGCCGCGCTGTCTGCACGGTATGCGCATAGCCCACATCCAGGCGGATATTTATCGCATTCTGGCAAAGGATTCAGGGGTGTGGAAGCGGCCCCCCCCCCCCCCTTGCTGCATCGACGACAAAGCCATCAGGGCCTGCAAAGAACAAAAGCAGATTGCCGATTTGCCAGCGGCATACGAACGGCGCATCAATCCGCTACAGCACCGCGACCTGCACCTCAACCTGGCCGTTCTTGCCGCGGCCCCGGCAAGCGCACCTTCCATGCGGAAAGCCGACTACAACAAGACCTTTCAGGTCGAAGCGCCCCTGCGCCTGGGCATTTCGAGCGCCAACGCCTCGGATAACCACATCCGCAGTAAACAACAGGGCGGCAAGACGCTCAATGCCAGCATCGACCTGCAACTGGAAGGGGAAAACACGCCCACCCCACCCCTTCGGGTTACCGCCCGCCGCCTCGCCGACCCCTCTCTGGTCTTGCGCTCCCTGTCCATGGACTTCAAGGCGGATTTCGAGGTCAGCGCCCGGGGCGACGCCGCTACCCAGAGCGAGTTGTTTTTTGCCTATCGCCGCGGCGGTGATGAACCTCTACGATTGCTCAAGCAGGCCCTGGTACACACTGGAATTGTGCGCGATAACTCGGAAGATATAATTCGGGATATCACCAATTTCAGTGGCGGGGGCCTGGAAATCACCACTGAGAGTAAAGTCATGCAGGGTTCCGGCCTGGGAACCAGCAGCATCCTGGCAGCTGCCATCCTCAAGGTCCTCTACCGCCTGACCGGCAACCCACTTGGCAGCGCAGAATGCGAATACCCCGGACTCTATGATCAAAGTCTGATGCTGGAGCAGAGCATCGGCCTCAACAGCGGCTGGCAAGATGCGCGCGGCGCCTGCGGGGGGCCTGGTGCTATAAAGGATTTCTATGCCCCGCCCACAGCAGATTTGCCCGCCCCTGAGATATCCTTCCTCACTGACGTGGACGGGGATCTTTTTGCCGAACGGGTCGTGCTCTTTGATACCGGTATCTCCCGCACGGCTACGCACCGGGGCCTGAATCTAGTGCTGGAAGCTTATCTTTCCCGCACTCCCAAATGCTATGCCGCCATGCGGGAATCCCTGGAAATTCATGACCAGATGGTGGCTGCTCTGAGTACCGGTGATTACGCCGCCCTCGGCTTAATGGCCAACCGCTACTGGCAGCTGCGCTGCATCCT
>CAXFTV010000723.1:0-6859 GCA_964005845.1 uncultured bacterium | reverse complement strand
CGCTATCTCACCTGGCTGGTCGGCAACGACTGGTGGATCGAGGAGCGCATTGGCCTACCCCTGCAGCGAGTTTACAATCCTCAGACCGACGAACCCGAGTGGTGGGCTAGGGAAGACCGGTCCCTGACGCGCTGGACGATGGAAGGGGGCCAATTGATTGCTCTACGCCGCCAGTCAGACGGGTCCACCCTTCCCGAAAACGCCAATTCTAGATGGTCGCAAGGTGCAGCTCAAACGCAATCTTTCTGGGGTGTCGACCAGCGCAATTGCGCCGTCCAATGGGTGCGCGGCGCCGGTGCCGAAACCTGGGTTCTGACCCCGGCGGGCTTCCGCAGAGAAGGCGATGGCCCACAGCAGTATATCCCGCTGCAAAAAGGCTTGCTGCGCGGCGACCCGGGCCAATCCCTGCGCACCGGCCGACCGGTTGCCACCACCCTTTTTCCGCGCCTGCGCAACACCGCCATCCTGGCGGCGCTGGCCTTTGTCTCGATCATGCCGCTGGCCCTGTTCCTGGGTGTGGTGGCCGGAGTCTGGGCCGGCCGCCTGCTCGATCGGGTACTTTCTATCGGTAGCCTGATGGCCACGGCTACGCCGGAGTTCGTCAGCGGCATTTTTCTCATCCTCATCTGCGGTATCTGGTTCAAGTTTTTGCCCGCCGTTTCTGTTTTCCTCAACAAGGACGCAATCTTTGAGGACCCGCGCCTGCTGGTACTGCCGGTCCTTACCCTCACCGCAGTCGAACTGGGCTACGTGATCCGCATGACCCGCTCCAGCATGATCGAGGTGATGCAAAGTCCCTATATTCGCACCGCCGTCCTCAAAGGCTTGCCCCTGCGCCGGGTGGTACTGCGCCACGCCCTGCGCAATGCCCTTATCGCCCCGATCACGGTGATCATGTTGCACGTCAACTGGCTGATCGGCGGCCTGGTGGTAGTCGAAGCGGTTTTCGGATATCCAGGTCTGGGCCAGTACATCTACGACTCGGCGCTTTTCGGAGATTTTAACGCGGTAGAAGCGGCGGCCATGCTGCTGGTAGGTATCGCGGTTTTGACCCGCCTTCTCGGTGATCTGGCCTATACCTTTCTCAATCCACGCATCCGCTTCGACTGATCAATTTGCCAGGAGATTCACCCATCTCTACTACCCCGCTAACGTATCTGACCACAACTGATACTCCGCGCCTGCAACGCTACCGCAAGCAGCTCGCGGTGGTCTTTGCATCCCGGATGGGTACGACCGGCCTCGCCGTGGTGTTGTTCTGGTTCGGCATCGGCCTGCTCTCACTCTGGTGGACCCCCTACGAACCAACTGCCACCGATTTTACCCAGAATGCCGCCCCTTCCCTGGACCACCCGCTGGGCACCGACCACCTGGGACGCGACCTGCTCTCGCGCCTCATGGCCGGCACTCAGGTGGTCCTTATCAAAACCCGCCTTTCCGGTGACTTCTTAGTACCTGGAGGCGTTGCTCTGTGGGGGGTGTTCGGCTCTCTGGCCCTGGGCGTTTTTCTGGGCCTCAACGCCGGCTATCGCAGCAACTGGATAGACCAGGGTATCATGCAAATACTGGACGCATTGATAGCCTTTCCCCGCATCGTACTCTACCTGATCGTAATCGCCGCCCTGGGCCAGGGCGATCCCGTAGTCATCCTGGCCATCACTGTTACCGGCACCCCGGGAGTTGCTCGGCTGGTGCGCGGCCTGACTCTGGAGAGCAAAAATCGCGACTATATCCAGGCCGCCCGCAGCCGCGGTGAAAACGCCTGGTTTATCATGTTCCGAGAAATCCTGCCCAATGTGCGCGCCCCCCTAATCGTCGACGGCACCCTGCGAGTCGGGTACGCGATTTTCACCATTGGCACCCTGGGTTTTCTCGGTATTGGCCTTCCCCCCCCCGATCCCGACTGGGGCAGCATGGTCAACGAAGCGCGTCGTTTTATCTTTGTCAATCCGCTGGCGGTGCTGTGGCCGGCGCTGGCCATTTCCTCGCTGGTGGTTTCACTTAATCTCTTTGCCGATGGGCTGCAGGAAGAGACATCGCGCTTCCAGGCATCGTGAGAATTCCATCTATGGCGACTTCTACCCCCATCCTGGAAATAAATCAACTCGCCGTTGCCTACAAAGTGCGGGGCGGCGAGGTAGAGGCGGTATGCGACCTCGAGCTGACAATTGGCCGCGGCCAGAGCTTTGGCCTGGTCGGCGAATCCGGTTGCGGCAAAACTACGGTGGCCTGGGCAATCGTCAACTTTCTGGGCACCAATGGCTATATAAAGCGAGGTAGCATTCGCTTCAAGGGTCGGGAGCTGGCCGGCGTCAGCGGCCCCGAATTGAACCGGCTGCGCGGCAACCAGATCGCCATGGTCTACCAGAACCCCATGCAGGCCCTAAACCCCTCTATGTGCATCGCCGACCAACTCAAAGAAACCCTGATCGTACACCAGCAAATGGCCGCCGCAAAAGCACATTCCCGCTGTGTGGAAATCCTGGACCGCGTCCACATGCCAGACCCCTCCCGGGTGCTGCAGCTCTACCCCCACCAGCTCTCGGGGGGCCAGCAGCAGCGCGTCGTCATTGCCATGGCCCTGTTGAACGAACCTGCCCTGCTGATCATGGATGAACCCACCACCGCCCTGGACGTAACGGTAGAAGCCACGGTGCTGGACCTGATCCAGGAACTGCGGCGGGATTTGGACACCGCCCTGTTATTTATCAGCCACAACCTGGGAATCGTCGCCCGCGTCTGCGACGAAGTGGGCGTCATGTACGCCGGCGAACTGGTGGAACGGGCGCCGGTGCGCACGCTCTTCAAAACGCCCCGGCATCCCTATACCCAGGGCCTCTTGCGCTGCATTCCGCGGTTGGGCGACAGCAAAGCCAGCCGGGTGCTCTACCCCATCCCCGGCCAGGTGCCGCCCCCTGCCCAGCGTCCCTCCGGCTGTCACTTTAGCCCACGTTGCGACTACGCGACCGAGCGCTGTGCTGCCGAACACCCGACTCTTGACCCATTGGAGAAGCAGTGGACGCGCTGCCACCTGGCTGCCGAGATCGACCCGGCCGGCTGGAAAGCGCCTGCTCAAACAAGGCCCGCCGGCGTCGCAGAAAGTCCTCACGAGGGCACAACCCTGCAGGTCGAAAACCTCGAAACCCACTATGAGCAGCGCACCGGCTCCCTCGGGGAATTGCTGGGACGCAGGCGCAAAAAATACCTGCGCGCCCTCGACGGAGTGAGCTTCGAGCTGCCCCAGGGCAAGACCCTGGGCATCGTCGGAGAATCGGGCTGCGGCAAAAGCACCCTGGTAAAAACGCTCATCGGGCTGGAACCCAGTGCCGGCGGCGACGCCGAATTCATGGGTTTTGACCTGACCCAGGACCTGAAAAAACGCGATACCACCCTGCTGCGCGAACTTCAAATGGTTTTCCAGGACCCCGATTCCACTCTCAATCCCGCCTATACCGTAGGCTACCAAATTGGCCGCGTCCTGCGCCGCTTTGGCGCCGTGCCCGCAAAACAGCTGCGCGCCGCTACCAGTGAATTACTGAACTCGGTACGCCTGGACCAGAGTTACTACGAGCGTTACCCGCGCCAGCTGAGCGGCGGCGAAAAGCAACGCGTCGGCATTGCCCGCGCCTTTGCCAGCCCACCCGAGCTGGTACTCTGCGACGAACCGGTAAGCGCCCTCGACGTCTCGGTCCAGGCCGCGATCCTGAATCTGTTACTGGATATCCAGCAGCAGCAGGGCACCACCATGGTTTTCATCGCCCACGATCTGGGCGTAGTGCGTTTCTTCTCTGATTTTGTGGCGGTTATGTATCTGGGAAAAATAATGGAAATTGGTACCGCCGAGTCCATCTATGCACCGCCCTTTCCCCCTTACACCGAGGCCCTCCTCTCAGCGGCCCCGATCCCCGACCCCGATGCCCCGCAAACGCAGATCCGCCTGCAGGGCAATGTCCCCAGCGCCCTCGATCCCCCCGCTGGCTGCCCCTTTCACACCCGCTGCCCACGCCGCCACCTGCTCGCCGACGGCGGCGCCCTGTGCGCGAGCGAGACGCCGCCCTGGCGCCCAGCCGCGAATGGCCACCGGATCTTCTGCCATCTACCACTGGATACCCTGGCTAGGCTGGAGCCAGTCGTCGCATCGCCCCAAAGCCCTAGGGCTTGAAATTTTCCATATCCGGCTCGATCGCCAGACCCTGTTCGAGATCGTAGTCCACCTCGACCGAATGGGCCATATAATCCTGATCCCCACGCGTGGTCTGGTAGACATCCTCCCCATCGACGCAAATCGGCATGGTGTGCCAAACTCCCAACCGCAGGCACACCCCGACACTGCCATCGCTGTAAAATGCGCGCAACTCCTCAGCCGGCAGGGTCGGCTGGATGGCCCCGACCAGAAAGACCGTGGGGCGGTGTTTGCTGGGAAAGAAAGATTGGCCGGCATCGGTGTGAAAAGCAAAATGAGCGCGCTGCAACCCCTCGGATAAAGGCACCCGATTTTCGTTTTGCGCGTAAAAACCGGGCGCATCCCTCGGTTCCTCGCCCCTCGCCGCGGTGACGGGATAAGCCCCAGTGGCATAGTTTCCTTTAACCTTTTCGGGTTTGCCCTCCTCAAAGGTGTGTATGATCTGCCCAAAGGGGGCAAAAATCTCGGCTTCTAGGGGCTCGACTTTGATCTTTACTGTTTGCCACATTTTCTCGTTCTCCTCATGGATAATTGCACTAGTGAAAAAGTCTCAACGCGGGCGATAAAATCGGGGGGCGTTGCTTCCTGGGCGACCTTCCTCCTATTTTTCCAGTAGCAGTACATCGAGAGGTACCCGTGCAGTGGCGCTGGTTCCGCTAGGTAAATTTTTTGCCTGGTGCCCTCAACTACCGGCCCCAAGAGCCTCTATACCATAGACTACCCCAAAGCTAACAGGAGGATAAAGGATGAGCGCGCCCCCTCCCCAACCAGAGACCATCGCCCGGCTCAGCGAAGCGGTATTTCCCTCCTTTGCCATGCTGGCCGGCATGCAACTCGACGTCTTCAGCCCACTCGAGGACGGCCCTCTGGACAGCGCCCAGATCGCCACCGCCATCCAGGTTGAGAGCGCCAAACTCGGACCACTGCTCTACGCCCTGGTTGCCGCGGGATTGCTGCAAGTGGAGGATGGCTTATTTTCCAATACCTCCGAAGCGGCCCATTTCCTCGTTCGCGGCAGGCCGGATTTTCTCGGTGATTGCCACTATCTGTGGGCCGATATCTGGCACGCGGTGCTCCAAACCGGGAAGACCGTTCGCAGCGGCCAAGCGCAGGCCCTACATGATTTCAATGCCATGCCAGCGGGGGAATTGGAGGCGTTTTTGGGGGGTCTGCATCCCAAGGCTCTCGCCGCTGGAAAACAGTTTGCGGACAACTGTGATCTTTCGTCTTGCCACACACTGCTGGACGTTGGCGGCGGATCGGGCGGCTTTGCCATCGGACTGACCCAAAGATGCCCCCATCTGCGGGTGACCGTGGCCGACCTGCCGCGGGTGACTCCCATCGCGCAGCGCTTCATTGACAGGGCCAAAGCCAATGACAAGGTGCAGGCTCTGACACTCGACCTGGCGCGCGCGCCGGCAAGTCCGCCCTTCGACGCTGCAGTACTGAAAAATTTCATCCAGATCCTCGGCCCC
This sequence comes from uncultured bacterium, assembly GCA_964005845.1. Taxonomy (GTDB): domain Bacteria; phylum Latescibacterota; class UBA2968; order UBA8231; family UBA8231; genus CAXFTV01. The sequence goes on along the minus strand of CAXFTV010000723.1, from coordinate 1,201 downwards.
GCCCAAGCCCGCGACGCTCTCGGGAACGTCTGGGAAAGTCTCAAGCCAAACGCCCCTATCTACGTCATGGGCGATATACTGGATGATTCGAGGCTGTCTCCCGAGGACGCGGTTTTATTCAATCTGGTTTTTATCAATGTCTACGAGGAGGGCCGCGCCCATACCCAAAATGAGTATTCGGAATGGTTGGAGCAAGCCGGCTTCGAGCAAATCGAGTTTCTCAGCCCAGAAATGATAAGGGCACAAAAACCAGACCTCTGATGCTAAACTGCTCCGGACCGCCTACTCTGCTACAAAGGATAGAATCGTGGCCGCTTCCATCGCCTCCCAGTCCACTTCCAGACCGAGTCCCGGGCCGGTAGGCGCGTAGACATAGCCATCGGGTTGCGAACGAATGACATCCTTCATTCCGTACTCGTAGGGTTCGCAGGGGACCGATTGCTCGAAATAAGTGCAATTGTCGTGCGCCAGCATGAGGTGGAAATTGGCAGCGGAAACCAGACTGTAGCCCCACGACATAATTTCGCATTTCAAGCCTGCAGCGGCAGTGAGCGCTACCGCTTTGTTGGTCTGGGTTATACCACCCATCATAGCCACATCCGTGCGCGCACGGCCCCAGGCCTGCGCCTGTATAGCCGCGGCAAAGCTATGGAGATCCTGGAACCAATTGCCGGAGGGGATAATCGGGATCTTGACCCGTCTCGTCAGCTCTTTGTAGCCCTCCAGATCCGAATCGTGCAGTGGCGCTTCGAACCAGGTGAAGCTCATGGCCTCCAGTTCCTGGGCAACCCTCAGGGCGCCATCGCGATCGTAGTTGTTCTCGGCATCGAGCATGAAGGCGACCTCGTTGCCAGGATACTGCTGGCGCACCGCCCGGGCCAGTTCGAGATCGAGTTCGGGGACGCACCAGGTGTGGAACTTGATCGCTTTGAAGCCCCGTTCGATAAACTCGGCGGCATTTTTCAAATAGGAATCGACATCCTCGAAAAGAGGCGTGCTGGCGTAGGCCGGAAGCCGCTCCCGCGCCCCTCCCAAAAGCCGGTAGATGGGCAAACCCGCCGCCTTGCCGGCCAGATCCCACAAAGCAATGTCGATGGCCGCCAGCGATTGTGGCGGTAGGGGGAAGACCCGCGGCCTTATTTCGTGCCAGATCGCCTCCCGTAGCAAGGGGTCCTTGCCCACTAAAATGGGCGCCAGATGG
>CAXFTV010000722.1:0-6886 GCA_964005845.1 uncultured bacterium | reverse complement strand
TAACAATAAATCAAAGTGATTCATCACCAGACCGAAGGCTGGCGCATCACCAACCTCTTTGTAGAGACGGGTAGAACCGCAAAGATCGGTGAAGAGAATGGTCAGACTGCCGACGGAGATCCGCTCGCCCGGACGCAAGGCCTCCGCAGAAAAAAGATCGCGGAAGCACTGCAGAGCCGTGACCTCGGCGGCCGTAGCAGCCTGGTCACTCCACGCCAGCCGCTCCAAAATAAACAGCTGCTCTGCGTCGGTCGCATTTTCAAAACACAGCAACCCATCCGGCGCCAGGCTGCCCTCCTCGGCTGGCCAATCGCCCTTGTGCAGGAGCACCGAGCACTCCTGGGCACCCCTTTCTGCCACCAGAATGGACTGACCACCGGAGCATTCCAGGGTGCGGACGCGATAGCGTCCCAGTTCGAGCAAAGGCCGCACCCTTCGGCGCTCCCCCGAATCGAGCAATTGCTGTACAACTACATGGGGAGTAACCCGCGGACCGGCGACGCAATAATCGCTGTTGAGGCTGGTCCGCACCGATGGATTGGGATGAAAGGTCAACTCTACTGAACGCTCGAAGTTTACATTGAAATCGATTTTGCAGGTATCGCAATGCACCTGGGGATCAATACCCCCCAGCGAGGGACTGCGCACCTTGGCGCCGCGGCACAGCGGACAGAGCAGATCCCATTCGAATTCGAGCAAGCCCAGCCGGGTGGCCAGCAGACAAAGTTCCAGCAGCGCCCGTCGCCCCACCCCCCAACCATCGGCCAGGGAATAGGGGCGCAAACGGCTCACCGTCAGCTCATCGGCCCCTTCGACGATGGCCAGCAGACGCTCCAGCAAGTCGGCTGCTGCCCCCTCCTGCAACAGTGCCTGACGCAGAGCGACCAGCCGCTGCTTTCCGCCAGCGGCAAACTGCACCGGTCCCTTCTTTTGCTCCAGAGACTCCACGGGGGCGGGCGCGGCGCGGTCGTAGTGCCGAAATACCGTGGCGAAACTGCGGGCGCTGAGCAGACCGATCTGCAGGGGAATAGCCACTAGCCCCAGCACATTGGCGGGCCAGGCCCAGACCTGATAGACCAGCCGGGTGCCGCCAGCGGGCTGCCGCGCCAGCTTGGCCAGTACCCGCATCCGTTTAACCGGCCCGCTGCGGTAGTACCTGATCACCCCAAAGCGATAGGGCTCCACCCACTCAAAAGGTTCCTCCTCCCACTCTACCTTGACACCCAATTTAAAAAAGCGCAGACGACGGCGGGCGTTGCGCAGGGGTTCCTCCTTGCCGCCTTTGCGGTCCAGGGGCGGCAGCCCGGTGTCCTTGTTGAAACGGTTGGTGTCCGCCACCAGCGGCCACAGCAATTCCGGACCGGACTGCAGATACCACTCCCAGCGATAATGAAATTGTTTATGGGATCCCATAGCTATTAAATATAAGCAGACAATTGAATTTAATGGAAATTAAAAAGCCCTGCCCCCCAACTATTGCTGGGGGGCAGGGCGTTGGTTTATTGCGGAAGTATCACCCGCGTTTTGCAAAATGCCGCATGTGTCTAAAGATTTCCAAGCGGCCGCAAATTTGCGGCGGCCGGCATTTTATGGCTGGCTGGCGATGGGGCGTAAATGCTCCAGCGGACCAGCCTAAAGTCGCGCCTACGGAGTCCGGCAAACAGGTCCTCGACCGCAAAGCCAGAGGAAAAACACCGCCTGCTCACCGCTGCTTTGGCCTTGCACTTGTCATTCTTCCGGCATGCGCAGTGCCACGTAGTTGGTGCCCCCTCTGTTGCGCACCAGCATCAGAAAAGCATCGCCCTCCTCTATTTTGGCAAGTTCCTCTTCATAATCCTCCAAACCCTCCACCGGCTGGCGTTCGATCTCCTGGATCAGATCGCCCCGCTCTAAACCCTCCCGGGCTGCTACGCTGCCCCGGCGCACCTGGGTGACCACAACGCCCTTCTCCCCTTCGTAGCCGAGCCGATGCGCCAGCTCCGGACTGAGCTCCTGGACAGTCAATCCCAGTTTGTGCGGAGGAACTGCCCGCAGGGCAAAAGAGTCGCTGGTCAGTTGGTCCAGCACCACCCCGATCCTCTTTTCTTCACCATCTCTGATGAGTTTCAACTCCACCTGAGTGCCAGGAGGGGTCGTGCCTATACGGCTCTTCAGTTCGGTGACATTACGCACCGGTTTGCCATCCACCTCCAGCACCACGTCTCCCTGCTCGACGCCGGCTTTGTCCGCAGCTCCATCCGGAACGACTGTCTGAATCAACACCCCCTGGGTATTCTCCATACCCTGAGCTTCTGCCATCATTGGATTCACATCCTGGATGGTCACCCCCAGCAAACCGCGCCTCACCTCGCCGTGTTCTACCAGTTGCTGCAGGACATTGCGGGCCAGATTGACCGGGATGGAAAAACCGAGGCCGGCGCTCTGGGCGCTGGCGGACAGCCTGCTGCGCCCGCTGACGATGGCGGTATTAATCCCGACCACCTCGCCGCGCAGATTCACCAGCGGCCCGCCGCTATTGCCCGGATTTATGGCCGCATCCGTCTGGATGAAAGAACCGTATTCGTGATTGCCGAAACGGCCGCGCCCGAGGGCGCTGACAATCCCGGAGGTAACTGTGTGTTCAAAACCAAAGGGGTTCCCCACAGCCAGCACCCACTGCCCGACCTTCAACTCGTCCGAATCTCCCAGCGGAATAACCGGAAGATCGTCGGCATCCACGCGCAAAACGGCCAGATCGCTCAGCGAATCAGCTCCTACGACTTCGGCGTCAAAATAGCGCTCGTCCGTCAGCTCGATCTGGATCTGGTCGGCATCGGCGATCACGTGATTATTGGTCAGAATATAATAGCTGCGATCGTAGCGCACGATGACCCCAGACCCCTGCCCCCTGCGGGGATAATCTTGCGGCTGCTGGAAGCCGCGCGGCCCCAAAAAGCGCTCAAAGGGATGCTGGGGGGCAGAAAATGGCTCGTGGGCCACTGCACGCACTGTTTTTTCCGTCATGATAGCAACCACGGCGGGATTGACTTTGGCCGCGACCGAGGCAAAGGCATCGCTTATTTGTTGCAACTGCTCAAGGCCCTGTGCCGCTCCTTCATAAGCCCTAACCTGGACGGCTGCCAGACCCGCACAAATACCCAGCATATATATCAACAACTTCCGCATCAACTGCTTCTCCTTGGTTGAATTCGCCCCAAAGGCGAAAAAAATGCAACTTCTTCGGCGCCTATAAAAAAGACGAAAAGTCACAAAAAGGGTTCCCCGGAGGCCAGATTTGCTTTCCCTGGATGTTGGGGCAGAGACTCAGAGAGTTTTTTTGCCGCGTTTTTTTAGGGCCGGAACGGGGCAGAGGTACGCGAGTCGATTTGCAGCAGATCGCAACAGGGCCGCAAGGGGCTGCGACCGCGGACGGGTAGGAGGAGATAGCAGACCGACCACTTTAAAATAAAGATCTCACCCTCCCCCGGGGGCACCCCCGGCTGAAAAACAGCACTGCAAACCACCTTCCCCCCACAAACTTGCCCTAAGCCTCATCAACCGCCGGGGCCGCCGCCTCATCCCCCCTGGCTTCCCCCGGCGGATTTTCGTAGTCCACTGCCAGCTCCCCGGCTACCAGATCTACCCCGATCCGGGCACCGTCCACCACGGCGCCGCCAATCAGGGCCCTGGCGATGCGGGTCTCCAGTTGGCGCTGCAGAAAACGCTTGAGTGGCCGCGCCCCGAAAACTGGATCGAAACCCTCCCGGGCGATGAACTCCCGCGCCCTTTCCGCAATGTCCAGAACGATGCGCCGGTCGCGCAACCGGTTCTGCAATTCTGCCGTCAGCAAAAACACGATCTGCTTGATCTCCTCCAGCGTCAGCGGCTTAAAGAGTACGGTCTCATCTACCCGGTTGAGAAATTCCGGCCGAAAGTGCTGCTGCAGCTCCTGCAGCACCCTGGCGCGCACTTCGGCGCGGAGCTGACCCGCCTCATTCAGCCCCTCCATAAGGTGGGGCGAGCCGATATTGGAAGTCATTATGACCACTGTATTTTTAAAGTCCACGCTGCGTCCCTGGGCATCGGTGAGCCGGCCATCGTCGAGCAACTGCAGGAGCGTGTTGAATACATCGGGGTGGGCCTTCTCGATTTCGTCGAAAAGCACGACTGCATAAGGTTTGCGCCGCACGGCCTCGGTGAGCTGACCGCCCTCCTCGTAGCCCACGTATCCTGGGGGGGCGCCAAGCAGGCGCGAAACCGCGTGTTTTTCCATGTATTCGCTCATGTCGATCCGCACCATATTTTCTTCGCTGTCGAAGAGGGTCTGCGCCAGCGCTTTGGCCAATTCGGTCTTGCCGACCCCCGTGGGGCCCAGAAAAACGAAGGAGCCTATGGGCCGGAGCGGATCCTTGATACCGGCCCGGGCGCGAATTACCGCGTCCCCCACCAGTTGGACCGCCTCGTCCTGGCCAATTACCCGCTGGTGCAAAATTTCGTCCAGACGCAGCAATTTTTCGCGTTCGGCTTCGACCAGGCGCGCTACCGGTATGCCAGTCCAGCGCGAAACGATCTCGGCCACCTCTTCGTCGGTGACTTCTTCGCGCAACAGGCGGGGGGCCTGCTCTTTGGACTCGCTCTGTTCTTCCAGCTGGCGCAGGCGCAGTTCCAACTGCGGCAAGGTGCCGTGTTTGAGTTCGGCGGCGCGGTTGAGATCGTAGTGGCGTTCGGCCTCCTCAATATTGCGCCGCACCTGTTCGATCTCTTCGCGCAAGCCGCGCTCCTGGCCAATAGCGGCCTTTTCCTCCTCCCACTGATCCCGCATCGCAGCGGCCTGACCCTTTAGCTCGCTCAGTTGGCGGCGCAAGTCGGCCAGACGCTCTTTGCTGGACCGATCCCTTTCTTTTTTCAACGCCGCCTCCTCTATTTCCAGCTGCATCACCCGCCGGGTTACCTCGTCCAGCTCGGCCGGCATCGAGTCGATCTCCGTGCGAATCATGGCGCAGGCCTCGTCGACCAGATCGATGGCTTTGTCCGGCAAAAACCGATCTGCGATATAGCGATTGGACAGCACCGCTGCTCCCACCAGGGCATTGTCCTGAATCCGCACCCCATGGTGCACCTCGAAGCGCTCCCGCAAACCGCGCAGAATGGAAATGGCGTCCTCCACCGAAGGCGCCTCCACCTGCACGGGCTGGAAACGGCGCTCCAGGGCGGCGTCCTTCTCCACGTATTTGCGATATTCATCCAGCGTAGTAGCGCCAATACAGTGCAATTCCCCCCGGGCCAGCATGGGTTTTAGCATATTGCCCGCATCGGTGGAACCCTCGCTACGCCCGGCGCCGACGATATTGTGCAACTCGTCGATGAAGAGCAAAACGCGCCCTTCGCTCTGTTTTATTTCATTGAGCACGGCCTTGAGGCGCTCCTCGAATTCGCCCCGGTATTTGGCGCCGGCCATCAGCGCCCCCAGGTCCAGCGAAAACACTGAGCGATCTTTCATCCACTCGGGGACATCGCCGCGCACAATGCGCTGGGCCAGACCTTCGACAATGGCGGTCTTGCCGACGCCGGGTTCGCCGATCAGCACCGGGTTGTTCTTCGTTTTGCGGGACAAAATACGAATCACCCGGCGAATTTCCGCGTCGCGGCCAATGACCGGATCCAGCTTGCCCGCGCGCACCTGGGCCACCAGATCTACCCCGTACTTCTCCAGCGCCTCGTAGGCCACCTCGGGCGTAGCACTGGAAACCCGCTGATTTCCCCTGATTTCCATCAGCACCGCCAGGAAGCGCTCCCGGGTAATGTTGAAACGGGCAAAGAGCCGAGCGCTAGCAGAATTGGCCCCTTCGCCAACCAGAGCCAGCAGCAGATGTTCTACCGAGATATAGTCGTCTCTCAGTTCGCCTGCTTCGTCCTCTGCCCGGACAAAAAGTTCCTGCAGCCGCCGGGTGATGTAGATCTCCTTGCCCGGACCAGATACCCGCGGTCGTTTTTCCAGTTCCCCCTCCACTGCGGCGAGAAAGCTGCTCGGGGCTACTTCCATGCGCGCCAGCAGACACGCCAGCAACCCGTCTGCCTGCGTGCTCAGTGCCAGCAGCAAGTGCTCGCTGTCGACTTCTGCATGACCGTAGCGCAGGGCTGCATTCTGAGCTTCCTGCAGGGCCTCCTGCGATTTTTGTGTCATTTTATTCACGTCCATGGCAAAATCCTCTTTTGTTCATTTCATCCAGGAAGAATCAAATTCGATTTTACCGCGCTCCGGGCCCGCTGTTAAAAAGGTGCTTTGGGTATCTGGACCGACGATGGTGCATAGATTTTCGCCGCCACCCTCTTCCAGTAGTTATTTGGCTACCAACCTGGCAAGCAGTCCCTCACCCTGACGCGAGCGGGAAGGGGGCACCCAAAAAACGCCCCGACAATCCCTCTATTCCCCATTTGCACCATGCCATTTAACTCCGGTTGCAGATGATGCTGGAGAAATTGCAAATCCCGTGCCACCCTCCTCAGCCGACTTTTCTCTGCAATATTGGCAGCAATTCCTTTTTTACTGCCGCTTTGACAATTAGTCCACCTTAGATTTCCTGTTTTTTCACTCAACCAAAAAAAGAAGGAGCCGCACAAAACGGCTCCTTCTAAATTCGTCTAACTGAAAAAAAATGGCCAATACTAGAAAAACCAAAACAAACTTGAGACGACAAAAATTTGCTCTGGAGCCTGGACCTGACCGGGTGCAGAGCGGATTGCCAGGACGTTCCGGCATCACAAAAGGCCAGCGGCACTACACCGCTTGAGCATCCTACAAGGCGCCGACCTCCTGCGTTTCGCCCCCGGCTCCCCGCTCCAGATCCTGGCTTTTTTCTCTGGCGAACTCGTCGATGCCTTGCACTACCAGTTCATAGGTTTCGTC
>CAXFTV010000721.1:0-3642 GCA_964005845.1 uncultured bacterium | reverse complement strand
TTCCTTGCTCGACGAGATTATTCGGCCCGCCGCAACGCGTGGCCACAAGCGGCAGACCGCAGGCCATGGCTTCGACCAAGACCAACCCAAAGCTCTCATAGAAACTGGGCAGCACAAAAACGTCGGCGGCATTCATGTACCGGGGAATCTGGGACCAGGGCAATTCGTCGAAAAATTCGACGCAATCGCGCAGGCCTAAAGCCTCTGTCTGCCGGTAAAATACTGCCGCCCTTCCAGTCTTTTCACCCCCGCCGATAAGGGTGAGCCGCACATCGTCACGCTTTTGCCGCAGGATCGCCATGGCCTGCAACAATACGCCAACGCCCTTTTGCTCGGTAAAGCGCCCCACGTACAACAAATGCCAACCCCGCTCTCCGGGCCGGCGCCTGAAATCGCTGTCAAATACCTCACAATCGACGCCATTGGGTATAATCTCCATCTTGTGGGTGGAGATGCCTAGCTCTCGCATCCGCTCGTACAGATCCGGACCGTTGGCGATTACCAGGGCGGCCCGATCCAGTGCTTCGACAACCAGTTTACGCCAGGGCGATGTACTGCCGCCCAGATCTCTTATATCGTGCCCATGCACCGTGATAACCGCGGGTGCGCCCAGGCGTTCCCCGTAGTGCACGGCGGCCAGGCCATCGGGATATGCACAGTGGGCGTGAATGAGATCGGGAGGACTATCGGTGGCCCGCCGCAAAGCCGCCAGGTGAGAGCGCCATGCCCGGCCAAATACCATCCGGCGGGGCAAGGTCAGATAAGAGGGCCGCTTTACCTCCACGCCGTCCCGGATTTCCCGGCGCTTGACCCTGCCATAGCCGCTCCAGCGCCCGAACCCAGGCAGGGACGGGAACCACGGCGTGGGCGAGACGACTCGGATGGAGCAATGGGCACTCAGAAAGCGAACCTGATTGTGAACAAAACTGCCGGAAGTGAGGGAAAACGAGCTGGGGTATAAGTGTGAGGCGACCAGAACCTTCACGCCGCTCGGGCCTTTCTATCTATATGGATGACCGCAAAGAGTATGCCAATGAAGAACCAGAAGATGTTGTTGGAAAAATCGCCATTAAACGACTGGTTGACCTGAAAGCCCACAAATACGGCTACTACCCCGATCAGCACGCTGCGCAAATAGGGATCCTGCATTTTGTCGACTTCTTTGTAGCCTATCCAGAAGGTGCGGAAGATGAACCAGAGCGCCGCTGCCAGCCCCACGAGCCCGACTTCTGCGAGTATGGCCGAAAGCACCGTGTGGTTTTCATCGACCAGACTCCACCAGGGATACCCCGGAGGCGCGTAGTCGTGGAGATATATGGGAAAGGAACGCCATCCGACTCCCAGGACGGGATGATCGAGAAACATCTCAAAGGAGGCTAGAATCAGGTAGACGCGAGCTGTGCCGGATGTTCGGGAGACCGAACCGAATTCTTCGAAAATGGTAAAAATACTCGCAAAGCGATCAAAAATAAAAGCGGCGAAGGGGACGAATTCTTTGAGCATGAGCATGATCAATAAGGAGACCAGAATAAAAGCAAAAAGATAGCGCAGCTTTTTGCCCAGCCACAACACGACCAGTATGCCCACTCCCAGAGACAACCAGGTAGAACGGCTAAAGGTCGCCAGCGTCCCCAGCGTCCCGATGAGGCAGGCCAGCCCAATGATGCCCTGTTTCCACCAGCTCATCCTGTAATTCAGCAAAACCCCCATGAGCGGGATTACGCCGCTCATCAGGAAGGCACCGAAAATATTGGGATTGTCGAAGGTAGCCGTGGCGCGGGGGACATTGGCGCCCAGGGCACTGACCATTGAAACGGAAAGGTGGAACTCGCCGGTGGCCACCTGCCAGGCCCCCATGCCGGAGGCGGCCATAATTGAGATGACCATAGCGCACACCACCATGTTGACGGCCGCTTTTGAATCGATCATTATCTGGGTCAGGTACATGAAAAATACCAGTGCTACGACCCGCATGAAATAAATAGTGGCTTCGGGCTGATTGGGCGAATAAACCAGCGAAATAGCTATTATGCCCAGAAATGTAATCAGTGGTCCCTTCAACTCGAATGGCGGCAGTTCGATGCGGCGGCGCAGAAACATACTGATCGGCAGGGTAATTACCATGACCGCCAGTGAAAGGTGAAAACCAGTAAGGGGAACGCCTATAGATGGAATTTTTACCAGCCGTCCGGTAATGTCGAGTGCCGTAGTCACCACGATAGCCGGCACGACGATCCACGGATAGAGAAGCAGCAGCACCATGATAGTCCCAGCCACGACTCCGCCCACTGCCAGCAGAACAAATTTGATGCCCCCCAGCAAAATGGCAACTACAACCACTACCTGCAGCAGTATGAAAGCTGCAAACCACCTGCCGTCCAGCTTGATGCCGCCAATTGGGTTTTGGCTCAAAACACTCATGTAATTTCCGCACCTGAATCAATAAAAGAGAGGTTCGCGCGTCCGGCTTTATTATTAAGTATAGGGGCTAATTGATATAATCGCCAACGATCTATTTAGCGAAAGTTTGCCTCAATTGGCTAACATCCAGAAAACCCCACCAGGAAAGATTGGCGCGCCGCAGATAGTATCCAGTCACCAGCAGAGCCCACGCGCCGTAAGCGATCGAAGTGGAAAGCGCGGCCCCCCGCAATCCCAGCACCGGAATGAGCGCCCAGTTCACAGTCAGATTCAGCGCCAGGGCCAGAGCCGGTGCCCATAAGGTAAGGGCAGGGTACGCCTGCCCGGCCAGCGCGACGTTGAACACCGAACCAAAACCCGCGAAAACCAGACCGGGCAGCATCCACAACAACACCCCATAGGCATCTGCATAGGCAGGAAAAAAAAGCATCAGAAAAAACTTCCCTGACAAAGCGAGACTCGCAGCGGCTACCAGCGAAAAGAGCAGTGTTCCCTGCGCCACCCTCAGGGTTAGGACTTCCCCCTGCCCCCTGATAACTTTGGGCAGGAGGACGACGCCGGCTATATTGGGCAGGCGCTGCATCATATCTGCGAAGATAGTAGCTACCGCGTACACGCCCACGAATTTTTTACCGAGGAAGTAGTCTATCAAGTAGACATTGCTGCGGAAGAGCAAAAAAATCAAAATCACCGATACCGACCCACGGCCCCCGACGTATAAAACGCGCTTGAAAACCGCCATGTTCATGGAAAATCTCTCCACCCCTTTCACAAGCGGTATAAATGCCAGCAAGACGGTGAGAGCCACGGCGCTAAACCAGACCAGCAGAACCTTTTCCAGGACCAGATCCCACACGCCCAGAAGGAGGACATTGCCGCCCAGATAAACGACGATGAAAACGACCGGGATGAGAGAGTATACTTTGATACGATCTTCCCCCAGAACAATGCTCTGTCCACTTTTCTGCATCAGGGTCAAGACGATCAGCCCGGCCAATAACGGCCATTGGAATTGATTTATTTCCAGAAAGAAAGAACCTGTAAAGTGCATGCAAAATCCCGCGATCAGCAGCAATAAAAGGCCCAGGCCCAACCCGTAGATCAAGGTATTGCAGATCACCGCCCCTTTGCCCTCTCCCTTACCCATGACATAGGTATTGCCTTTGCTGAGCCACTCGCCCAGGAAAAGACTTGCCAGCAACACCGTGGTAAACCACAGTT
>CAXFTV010000720.1:0-4684 GCA_964005845.1 uncultured bacterium | reverse complement strand
TCTTTGCCAATTTTTTCAACTAGCCCCTCTTGTAATTCGACCAGTTCTTGAATGTGGATGTGGCCGAATTTAAGCGCTTCGAGCAAATCGGCTTCGGAGATTTCATGCGCCCCCCCTTCGACGCTGGCAAGGGAATCTCTGGTCCCGGAAACGATAATATCTAGATCGCTCTCTTCCAACTGGGTATTGGTTGGGTTGATCACTAATTCCCCTTCAATCCGCCCTACTCGCACAGCTCCCATGGGACCCGAAAATGGGATATCGGATATACACAAAGCTGCAGATGCACCCAGCATGCCGAGTACATCTGCTTCATTTTCGCCATCCGAGGATAAAATGCTTATGTATACTTGCACCTCGCGGTGTAACCCCTTGGGGAACATAGGCCGAATTTGATGGTCTGTAAGACGCGCACTTAAAGTTTCCTTTTCGCTCATCCGGCCTTCGCGTTTAAATATATTGCCGGGAATTCGACCTGCAGCATAAGCCTTTTCGCGATAATCGACCGTAAGTGGAAAGAAACCTCGATCTTCTCCACCTTCGGAGCGACAGGCCGTAACCAGCACCACAGTTTCACCGTATTGTATCCAAACAGCACCGTGGGCCTGCTTGGCCACCCTGCCAGTTTCAAGTGAAAGGGTACGTTCTCCTAAACTAGTTTCAACTTTGTGAATCATATTGGTCTCTCTATCAGCTAATTAATGTTGATAAAAAATTCATGCAGACTCAGCGTCTCAATTCAAGACTCTTGATTAACTCGGCGTAGGCTTCTGGATTTTTTCGTTGGAAATAGTTTTGCAGGCGCCGCCGTTGGCCAATTATCTTTAAAAGTCCGCGCCTGGAACCAAAATCCCTTTTGTGAGTTTGTAAATGGGCGGTCAGATTCTGAATCCGCTCGGTCAAAATGGCAATCTGCGAAGCCGTAGAACCGGTATCTACTTCTGTTTTGCCATATTTTTTGGTTAAGTCCTTCTTTTTTTGTGTATCTACTGGCATTTCAATCCTCCATGTTTTCCTCAATTTAGCCTGAGACATTGCCCAGAATTTTTTTTGCTTGTTTTAAATCGGCTTGAATTTGTCGAATCAATTCCTTCCTTCCCTCGAAACGCTGCTCATTACGCAGGCGCGCCTTAATATTTACCTCGAGTACTTTCCCATAAAGATCACCTGAAAAATCAATAATGTGCAATTCCAGCGACAATTTTTTTTCCCCAAAGGTCGGACGCAAACCATAATTTATCAGGGCGTCAAAGGGCGGGCTTCCAGCCCATCGGACCTCTCCCAAGTAGACACCTAGAGAAAGCTCAAGCGCCTCTGGGTCAATTTTTAAATTGGCCGTAGGGAAACCCAATTCCTGGCCCCGTCCCTGGCCACGTTCAACCACACCGCTGAAATGCTTGAAACACACCGCAAAGGCTTCCCCTTTAAAAAGGCGTTTAAAAGCCCGGTACCAGCTGGCGAAAGACCTTCAAAGGTTTCAGGTCCCCCTCTTGGTTTTCCCACTGACCAATTCCGTAAAAATGCATATCGGGATCGTAGACGGCCAATATTTTTTTTTCCCATTCAACTAAATCAGGCTTGATATTAACCCGGGAACCGTGTACGAAAAGCTTGAGCTGGTGGGGTTTGAGTACTACTTGTCCCAAATCATTCAAAGCACTCTGGGGCGGGACAAAATGGTGCACTATTTTACCAGTTTCGCTTAGTTCCCGGATCTGTTCAAGCTCTAGGGCTTTATCAAGCCCTAGATTTCCAACCCGACTACGGCGCAGAGTATGAACATAGGCACCGCAATTGAGCCTTTCTCCAAGATCGGCTGCAAGGGAACGTATATAAGTTCCCCGCGAGCAGACGACGCGAAGTAGCAACTTCGGAAACTCGTATTGCAATACCTCAATACAACTTATATGGACTTTTCTTGCCCTTAAGGGCACTGCCAGGTTGCGCCGCGCCAGTTCATAACTGCGCACCCCATTAACCTTTAAAGCCGAAAAAGCGGGCGGGACTTGTTCAATAGTCCCGGCAAAGCTTTGCACTTGACGGACTAATTCATCTTTCGCGGGGATGTCTATATTCTGCCTGGCCGAGATATGGCCCTGGGCATCACAGGTATCACTTGTAGCCCCGAGAAAGAACGTCGTTTCATATTCTTTTTCACCCGCACTCAACCACTCGTTGAGCCTTGTATAAGCCCCTAAACAAACCAACAAAATGCCGCTGGCTAATGGATCCAAGGTTCCACAGTGCCCTATGCGCCGCATATTGAGAATATTTCGCATAGAGGCAACTACATCATGAGAGGTAGGGCCAGTTTCTTTATCTACTACCAGAATACCTTCGTACTTATGCCCTGCCATCCCTCGTTTTAACTTCATTAATAAGGGTTGTAATTTGGGCGGCTCTTTCTGCAGTGTCGTCGTAGGCTACCCTGATCTCTGGCGTATGCCTAAATGAAACTCTTTTTGCCACTTCTCGACGAATATACCCCAAAGCTTTCTTCAAGGCTTTCTGTGCTTCGGCCTGTTCCTCCTTACTACCCATTAGGCTAACAAACATTTTGGCATATTTCATATCCTGAGAAACCTCGGTATCGACGACGGTAACAAAATGGACACGTGGGTCCTTAAGTTGGCTGACGATATCGCTGAGTTCTCGAAGGAGCAATTCCCGGACTCGGTTGATTCTGTAGGGAGATCCCATTTTTAATTCAACGGGGTTCAATGAAGTAATCGAGCACATGAACCCGTAGATCTTGCTCGATAAAATTTAATGTTTTGGAAATTACACTGTTGGCATGATTCACTGCATTGCTGACGACCACTACCCCCAGAGTAGACCGTTGCCACAGTTCGTTATCTCCTACTTCTGCAACCGACACGCCAAAGCGATTGTGAATCCGTTCCTTTATGCTATTGAGCACTTGCCGCTTATCTTTAAGCGACTGGCTCTCGGGGAGAAAAAGTTGGACTTCGCAAGCTACGATAACCAAAGCATTTTTTACCCCCTATGGGGACAGGCTATAAGGTGCGGGCGGTTTCAACGACCTCGAGTGCTTCGATAATATCATCTTCCTGGAGGTCGTTGAATCCTTCGAGACTGATGCCACACTCAAACCCTTCGAGAACCTCTCGGACATCGTCTTTAAAGCGGCGCAAAGATGATAGTTCACCTTCGAATAAGGCTTCTCCACCACGCAGTAGCCGCACTTTGTTATTGCGGACAATTTTGCCCTGCTGAATTATGCACCCGGCAATGCTTCCCGCGCGCGAAGACCTGAAAACCTGCCGCACCTGGGCCATCCCGGCAACGCGTACTTGAACGTCTGGGGCAAGCAGCCCGGAAAGCCCTGCCCTAATTTCCTCGATAACTTCGTATATGATATCGTACAGGCGAATTTCAACCCCATCGCGCTGCGCCATTTCTCGAGCGGGAGGATCGGGCTGAATGCCAAAGCCAATTATTATTGCTTTTGAAGCAGCCGCCAGCAGAACATCGGACTCGGAAATCGAACCGACCCCGCTATGTATGACATAAACGCGAACCTCATCGTGGGTAATTGCCCCCAATTCCTGAGTGATAGCTTCCACCGAACCATCTACATCACCTTTGACAATGACTTTTAAATCTTTGATCTGGCCCTGTTGAATCTGGTAATGCAAATCGGAGAGGGAGACGGCCCCTATTGTTCTATGTTCCTGTTCTCTTTTCATCTGCTGACGCCGCTGGCTGAGATTTTTGGCATCCCGTTCCGAGCTCATCACGGAGAAAATATCCCCGGCTTGCGGGACTCCAGCCAGACCCAGAACTTGTACCGGTTGGGAGGGGTAAATCTCATCTACTATTTTCCCCTGTTCATCCAGCAGCGCCCGGACCCTGCCACTGAAGACCCCGGTAATAAAAGGATCGCCGCGGCGTAAGGTTCCCTCTTGCACCAGCACAGTAGCAACGGCGCCTCGACCTTTATCGAGCTGCGCTTCGATGATAGTACCTCGTGCCCTTTTATCGGCAGCCGCTTTCAATTCGAGCAATTCGGATTCGAGCAAAACTAGCTCCAGCAATTTATCGATCCCCAAACCCGTTTTGGCGGAAATCTCGGCACAGGCTACTTGTCCACCCCAGTCTTCGAGCAAAACGTCACGCTCGGCCAATTGACGTTTAATGCGATCGGGGTCGGAAGTGGGCAAATCGACTTTGTTTATGGCCACTACAATGGGCACCTGGGCAGCTTTGGCATGATCGATTGCTTCGATGGTCTGGGGCATGACATTATCATCGGCAGCTACGACGAGGATTACCAGGTCGGTAATCCGGGCACCGCGCGCCCGCATGGCCGTAAAGGCTGCGTGTCCCGGGGTATCGAGAAATGTTATTTTGCGTTCATCGGGCAGGCGCACTACGTAGGCACCAATGTGCTGGGTAATACCACCTGATTCTCCCTCTGCTACATTGCTTTCGCGCAAATAGTCAAGGAGAGAGGTTTTTCCGTGATCAACGTGCCCCATTACAGTAACCACGGGTGGGCGCGGTCTTAGCTCGCCGGTTTCCTCCTCCTCATCTTCAGGTTCTTCCAGCAGAAAATCTTCCTGCTCGTCTAGCGCGCGAACTTCAAAACCAAATTCATCGGCAACGGTAATGATGGTATCCATATCAAGCCGCTGATTAATAGTTACCATCATTCCCAACT
>CAXFTV010000719.1:0-2976 GCA_964005845.1 uncultured bacterium | reverse complement strand
GCCCAGATAAAGCCGCAGAAAAGCCCGAAAAATTGCCCAAGAGGAAAGGAGAAGTCCAAGTTAGCGCACCTGGCCCCGGGCTGCTACCTCCCACTGGTCTACTACCCGGCCATCGTGCACGACCAGATAGGGATCCAGAAGATTGGCCACGGTGCAGGAGTGATTGGGCACAATGCGGACCTGGGAGCCAATGCTCAGATTGAAGTCCTTGCGCTCGACGAACCCGTGTTCTTCCGATAGTTTGGCCACTACCATTTCGGCTTCTCTATCCTGAAAGCGGTCAGCCGGATAGGCCAGACCATAGCCTTGCATGCCGGCGATGCCGTGGGCGCCCTGGTCGGAGCTGAGCGTTTTGGAGCCGGAGTCGATGATGAAATAATCTGCATTGGAGCTGACCACGGTGGCCAGCACGGAAAGGGCGATGCGCTCGTCTTCGATAAGCCCCAGGCGCAGGGGGGTCCGGTCCATGAACACGTAGTTGCCGGGGCGCAGTTCGGTGGCACCGGCGAAACTTGCGGACGCCAGTACCGTGGGGGTGGAGCCGATTGATACTTCCCCTACTACGATGCCGCTATTTTCGAGCTCTTGCCGGACCCGGGCCAGAATTTCCAGCTCCTGGCGCGCCGTGTTTTGCGCTGCGGCTCGATCCCGGGCGCCGTACACATGGCCGGCGTGGGCCAGGATGCCGCAGAGGTCCAGGGCTGAATCGGCCGCCAGCTCTTGCGCCAGCTGCGGCAGCAGGGGGTCGTCCGGGTCGAGACCACAGCGGTGCAGGCCCACGTCAATTTTCAAAAAGACGCCGATTCTGGCGCCGTGTCGCCTGCCGGCGCGGGCGATGGTCTGCTTGCCCACTGCGCTGTCGACTACTAGCCGCAGTTCGGTGCCATGCCGCAGACAGGCCTGGATGAGGCGATCCAGTTTTGCATCGCTGACTAGAGGATAGGCGATGGTGAGCGAGGGGATGCCGTCCTCGACGAAGGGCAGGGCCTCGTCGGTTTTGGCCGCGGTAATGCCGATGGCGCCCTGCTCCATCTGCAGACGCGCGATTTCGAGGCATTTGTGCGTTTTGATATGGGGCCTGAGGTTCAGCTTGTGCAAATTTGCCAGCTCCTGGATCGCACCCATATTGTGGCGCAGTCTGGCCGCGTCCAGCAGCATGGCCGGGGTTTCGATCTGAGCGAGAGAGAGGTTCATTTTTTCCTTCCTTGATTATCCATTCAGGTGCTCAACGAAATCAGGACTGCCCCGGCCACAATGACCGCAGCCGCTAGAAAACGTATCAATTTATGCGGTTCCTGCAATAGCTGACCGCCCATCAAAACGGCAAAGACGATGCTCAGTTGCCGCAGCGAAACGACGTAGCTCAAGCGCTCCAGGGTGAAGGCGATGAGAATCGGGATATAGCCATAAAGGACGAGAATTCCGTTGAGCAATATCGCCTTTTTATGATTTTGCCATTCGGCGCCGATGGCTGCCCTGGTTTTTGTTTTCAAGATGTAGGGAGTAAAAAAGATCGTGCCGCACAGCGATAATAAAAAAAGATAAACTACGGGGTGGAGGTAGTCGATGGCCAGCCGGTCCACAATGGAGTAGACAGTGACCGAGATGAGCGTTAGGAAGGCGAATTGAGTGGGGCGGTCGTGGCGGATAGAGCGTATCGGTGCGAGCAGCTCGGCAGTGGAGAATTGCTTCATATTGATGCAGTAGACTCCGGTTATCATGAGGCCGATACCAATGCCGCCGAGCTGTGAAATTTCTTCGTCCAGAACCAGGATTGAGAAAATCAGGACCAGTGCTGGCGAGGAACGCGTGATCGGATAAACTCTGGATAGATCGCCCTCTTCATAGGTTTTGGCCAGCAAGAACCAGTAGATAAAATACACCGCCCCGGAAAATAGCCCGAGGTAAATTGCGGCCGGGAGGGGAATTCCCTGCGCGAAGGCAAAATAGAGAAAAAGGGGCAGGAAGAATACGAGCCCCCAGAGTTGGTAGCACCACGTGAAAATCTGCTTGTCAGCCGCTTTTTTGGTGAGGAAATCCCGGCTAGCATGGGCGGCGGCAGAAAAAGCGACCAGGAAAATGGCGGTGGTGTTCATAGGTAGCGTTATGGGCCCTGGGCGACGAGATGCTCGAAGAGGCGAAAGTGGTCCTTTTCCCGCACCGAGAGGTTTTCCCACACCGATTGAGGCATGGGACTGTCGTGCAGCAATTGTTCGGCGCGCCGCATCCATTGGCGCTGGTAGCCGATTACGGCTACGACCCGGGGGGTATTGGTGCGATTGGGGGTGCCCCGGTGCAGACAGCGGGGATCGCGGATCAGGACGTCGCCGGCATTCAGTAAAAGGGGTTCGAGGGGGATCTCGCCAGCTTCGATTTGCCGCAGGGTTTTCTCCTTAGGTAGCAGGTGGGTAGCGCGGGCGACCTCAAAAGGGCCGCGTTCGGGAGTGATGTCGACAAAGGGGAAATTAACCGCGAGCACGGCCGGAGGATAAAATAAATCGGGATCTTCGTGGAACAGCGGCTGGAGGTCGGCATGGACCTGCTGGTGGACCGAATGCGCCAGGGGCGTATCCGAGGCGTACTGGGCTATGGCTGGTCCGTCGCCGAGAATCTGGGTGATGATGGCGGCAATGCTATCGTCATCGAATATGCGAGGATCGTAGAAGGGAGGGTTCAGAGGCAGGGGGATGTAATGCCTATTGGGGCCGCGATTGGGTTCTGCATTGGCACGGCTTTCGAGGTAGTTTCGCAGGATGGGTGCGAAGGCCTGGTTACAGGCTTGCATGAGTGATTGGGGAAAGTGTCGGCGCAGGATGCAGAAGCCGAGTTGGCGAATCTCGTTCGCTTTTTCTTCCGTGTTTATCGGCATCGGATGTGCTCCTGAGAGTCCAGTGGGGGATGGAGTTTTGGCTCGGGCGCGGGAATGGGTCGTAAAATCAAGCAGTTGCGCTAATCAGCAGGGGGGCGTTAAGGGTG
>CAXFTV010000718.1:0-7632 GCA_964005845.1 uncultured bacterium | reverse complement strand
CGGCCAGCAGGCGCCAGTTGAAGCCGTGGGTGCAGACGACGGTCACCTCCGGGTAGGTCTCCATCCAGCGCCGCAGCACCCGCAGCTCCTCCAGATAGCCCTCGAGCGTGTGGGCGCCGCCGACGGTCATGTAGGCCGTGATCCCCAGGTCGCGTACCGCCTCCCAGAACGGCCGGAAGCCACCGCCGTCCCAGGGGCTCGACTGCCCGTAGAGCCGGCGGTGGAAAGGCATGAACTGGAGACCGACGAGTCCATCGGTATTGATCGCCCGGTGCAGCTCGGCGATCATGGCGTCCGTTTCGCCCTCGATGCGCCACTCGGGAATGCGCGCCAGACCGTCCAGTCGGTCTGGGAAACGGCGCACGCAGTCGCCGATCCAGGCGTTCGAATCGGTCATATAGGGCGTGCGGTGAATCAGGGCCCGCTCGACGCCGGCGTAGTCCATCTCGGCCACCAGGCTCTCCGGCGAGAAGGAGAAGTCGACCGTCCATGGGGGCAGGGCCTGCTTGACGTAGCGTTCTCCGGCGTCCGTCCATTCGACCAGGCCGTGATCCCCGGTGCGGAAGCCGGCCTCCTTCAAGGCGGCAAAATCCCAGGGCCGCGACATGTCGGCCATGCCGGCGGCGTCAGCGGGCGCGCGATCCCGGCGGCGCCAGCTCGGCTGTTGCCGCGCGAAGGTCATGAACAACTGCAGCCACCGCCAGTACTCGGCGGGATCCGCAAACCCTTCGCTGGCGATCTCCGGCGTAGGAAAACAGTAGGCGTGACCGTCGTAGATCATCTGGTTATCCTCTCTTCCGATTTCATGGACACCAAGTTAAGCTTTTTGTATTCTCATACAAAACGTCTCTGTATCTATTTATTAACGAGGAAACAAAAATGAGTTTACTGGGAATAGATATAGGTACCACCGGGGTAAAAGTCATCCTCCTGGAGGAGGATGGCTCCATAGCGGCCAATGTGACCGAGGAGTACGAAACCAGCACGCCCGGTCCGCTCTGGTCGGAACAGAACACCGCTGACTGGTGGAACGCGACCTGTGTTGCCGTAAAAAAGGCGTTGCAGTCTTCAGGCAAGAACAACAGCGATATCAAGGGCGTTAGCGCGTCAGGTCAGATGGTCGGTCTCGTGCTGCTCGACCGCAGCGGGCAGCCCCTCCGTCCCTGTATCATGTGGAATGACCAGCGCAGCGTCAAAGAGGCCGAAGATCTGACCGCACAAATCGGCCTGGAGACGATTCTCGCCGAGACCAGCAATCCGATGTTCGCCTCTTTTGTCGCGCCGAAGCTGGAGTGGGTGCGGCGCAACGAGCCCGAGGTATACGATAAGGTCCGGCACGTGCTGCTGCCCAAAGATTACATCACCTATATGCTGACCGGCAACGTCGCCACCGAAGTTTCCGACGCATCCGGAACCTGTCTGCTCAATATGGAACGGCGCGCCTGGTCCGATGCGATGATTGCCAATCTGGGCATATCCAGAGAATGGCTACCGGATTGCGTCGAATCGGATGAAATAGTCGGTGAGGTGACCCCTGAGGCGGCGGCCGCCACCGGGCTTGCGCCAGGTACACCGGTGGTCGCCGGAGCGGGCGACCAACCGGCCCAATCGTTGGGCTGCGGGATCGTCAAACCCGGACTGTGCTCGGTAACCGTCGGGACATCCGGCGTTGTATTCGCCCAGGCCGACCGGCATATCCGCCACCCCGAGGGACTGCTGCATGCGTTCTGCCATAGCGTGCGGGGCCAATGGTACGCCATGGGTGTTATGCTCTCGGCAGGCGGCTCGTTTCAGTGGCTGCGGGACACCTTGGGCGCGGTCGGGCCAATCAGCTTCGACCAGCTGACTCGGCTTGCTGAAGACGTATCTCCCGGCAGCGACGGGCTGATATTTCTGCCGTATCTGAGCGGCGAGCGAATGCCGTACGACGATCCCCGCGCACGGGGCGGCTGGATTGGCTTAACCCAGCGCCATTCGCTTGCCCATCTAGTCCGGGCGGTAATGGAGGGCATCACCTTCGGACTGTACGATCTCCTGCAGATCATGCGCGGCCTCGATATGGACATTCAGAGCATCTACGCGTCGGGTGGCGCTGCGGAGAGCCCGCTGTGGCGGCAGATGATGGCCGATATTTTTAATGCCCAGATCGTCACGACCAATGCCACGCAGGGCGCCGCCTTTGGCGCGGCGATGCTGGCGGGAATTGGCACGGGGGCGTTCAAAGACGCGACCGAGGCCGCAGCAGCCACGATCGTCGTCACCGGTTCAACCGACCCGAATCAGCAAAGCCACGAGGCGTATGCACGCGCCTTTGATCTCTACCGTTCGCTGTACCCGCGACTCAAGGACTCTTTCCAGGAGATGGCGGCCTTCTCCACACCGGATTGATCCATTAGGGTCTACCCCAGAGACGCTGCGGCCCGCTTTTACAACGCCTCGAGCTGGCCTTCCGTCGCAAACTCGGAGAGACGAGCAGAGGACAGCTCATCTTCGCTGATGCCGAAGCGCTCCCCGGTCAGCCTCTCGATATGCCCCACCAGTGAGATCGAGTCCAGCCCGTGCTCTTTCATGAGATATCGTTGCGATGCCCCGTGCGAGTAGGTGTCCTGCAAACCAATCCGGGTAAGACCGGCCCCTACCCCGCGTTCGGCGAGCAGTTCAGCGACGGCCGTACCCAGGCCGCCGAACACGGTGTGATTCTCCATGGAGACCACGCCAAAGCGGGTGCGGGCCGCCGACTCGACTACGGCCTCATCGTCGAAAGGTTTGAGCGTGGTTGCGTGGTAGTGGTCCACGGAAAAACCGCGCTGGCGCAAGACCGCCGTGGCATACATGGCTTCTTCCGTGCAAATGCCGCTGCTGACCAGCGTCAGATCCGTGCCACTGGCAATGCGACGCACTTTGCGAAACAGCGTGCGGTCGTCCGCAGCAAAGAGGCGCGAGACCTCTTTGCGCAGCATCCGGACATAGACCGGACCGTCGATTTGGTGGGCAATGTCCAGGACGGACTCGACATCGGTCGCGTCACCGGTTTCGAGTATGGTCATATTGGGAACTGAGCGCAGGACGCCGATGTCGTTGATCGCCTGGTGACTCGCCCCGCCGGGCGTGGTGATGCCGGGCAGAAAGCCAAACATCCGCACTTTGAGGTTGGGATAGGCAATGGACATCTCGATCTGGTCCAGAGCGCGGCGATACATAAAAACCGCAAAAGTGTGGACGTGGGGCAGGTAGCCCTCGCGTGCCATACCGCCGGCCAGACTCATCATGTTCTGCTCCGCCATCCCCATCGAAAAGAAACGATCGGGATAGGCGGCCTTAAATTCCTTGATCTCGGTCGAACCGGTAAGATCACCGGAAAAGACCACGACCTCCGGTTTGTCGACGGCAAACTCCACCAGGTTGCGCATGTGGACATTGGTGACCGTGTTCATCTTCTGGGCTCCCTCACATCGTTTCCCTGAACTTCACGAACTCCGCTTTCTCAGCCTCGTCTTTGAAGCGAACAAAGTGCAGGTGGGGCTTGCGGTGTTCGAGCAATGGAATGCCCTCTGCGGTGTTGGTATCGGCCAGGATAAAGTGCGGCTGGCCCGGATGCGCTACGGCTGCGGCGTCGACCAGCGCGGAAATGTCGTGCCCGTTTACGCGGATCACGCTGGCGCCAAATGCTGCAATCCGCGCATCGAGAGGCTCGATATTCATGACGTCTTTGGTAAGACCGTCAACCTGCTGACCGTTGACATCGACATAAACGCCCATGTTGTCGAGGCCGTAGAAGCACATCGCCTGAATCGCCTCATAGGTTTGGCCCTCTTCAAACTCGCCGTCCGACATAAAGACCCATACGCAGCCTTTTTCGCCGCGGAGCTTGCGCGCCCATGCGATACCGGCCGCTTGACTGAGGGCCTGGCCGAACGATCCGGTGGTCAGCTCCATACCCGGCGAGTGTTCTGCCCCGATCATCTCTACCGAGCTGCCGTCCTGGTTGAATTCGAACAGCGCCTCGGGGTCCATGCGCCCAACCTCGACCAGCGCCGCGTATACCGCGACCGCGTAGTGGGCCGCCGATAGGAGGAGCCGGTCGTAGTCCTCGGTCCGCGGGCCATTGTAGTCGGCACCGAGGTCGTGTTTGCCCGGCGCGGGGACTCCGGAGAAGGGCCCCGGCTTCATGGGGGCCAGACTGGGGCCAATGTTGAGCACGCAAGTGTAGAGTGCCGCGAAAATTTCGGCCGATGAGAGTGCCTGGCTCAGATAGCAGCCGTCTTGCTTAATCGTAAGCTCTAAGGCGCGCTTGCGAATACCGTGGGCAATGCGCCGCGCCCGCTGGATGTCGTCGACAGCCCCGTGGACCATCGGTTCAGCATCTTCCATGCGCCGGTCTCTTCTGATGAAGCGTGTTTTGACAGATATGTACGGGAATTATAAAGGCCTTTTCGGTCGTCGGGTCAAGCGGTCCGGGCGTCTGCTTGACCCGACGGCATAAAAATGGCTATTCAAGATTATCCGGTCCTTATTGATGAATGCTTTGTTGAGGGCATAATTTTTGGAAGCCGAACACACACACCTCCCGTCCGGCAGCGAAAGCACAGCCCCGTCAGCCGCTGCGGTCGGAGTGACGCCCACGCGCGAGCCGGCCGTGGCCGGCGAGCAGATGCAGCGGCACGGCTTCTGCATCCTGGACGGCGTCATCCCGTCCTCCGCCATCCCGGCCCTGCGGGCCAGCGCCCAACGCACCGCGGTAGCCCACGACAGCTGGCACCTCGATGGCGCCAACGCCGGCGCGGCGCTGGACGGCTCCGTCGCGGCGTGGCACGTGGGGAGCGTGCTCACCTACGACCAGACGATGGCGACGTGGATCGGTGACCATCGGGTGCTCGACGTGGTCGAAGAGGCCTTCGCCACGACCGAAATCAAGATCAGCTACACCACGTTGCAGGTAAACAGGCCTCGCTGCCAGCAGTTGAGCTGGCACGCGGACGGCAACCTGGCGCAGACCCTGCACTACCCGCCGCCTAACGAAGCGTTGCGTCGCCCCGCGCACATCAACGCGCTCTACATGCTGAGCGACTTCACCGTGGCCAATGGCGGTACCTGGATCGTGCCCGGCTCTCATGCACGACCGGCTGCCAAAGATCCGTACACCGCGTGGTCGACGGAAGCCCGGAACTCGCCTTACTCGGAGGCCGTGCACGCGACCGGAACCGCCGGCTGCGTGTGCGTGATCGACTGCCGAATATGGCACTGCATGCCGCCGAACCGGACCGACGAGCCGCGCGTCATGGTCAACGTGCGGTACGCGCCCAAGCGAGTGCCCATCGAACTGTTGGTAGAGCCCACTGCTGGTCAGCCCCCTTGGCCGCCCATGCCCCAGGCGGTGTTCGAGGGGCTCCCCGCCAAGTTGAAGCCGCTATAAGCCCACGCCCCGCTCCCTCCGCCGCCACGTGCCACGCACGCGTTGGGCCTGTACCTCAACGACGAACTGATCTAGTGCCGCCGCGCACGCTTTCGTGCTGCTGCATCTACGGCGCTGTCAGTGCAGTGTCCCTATTAGTCCCAGCGCGGCAAGCCGGCGAAAACGGCGGCGGGCTTTTGCCGGCGGCGCGCCCCCGTTCCGGTTAATTCATAGTGCCCCCCCGCCTCGGTGGCAAAGCGCAGCACCTCGCCGCTGAGCGAACGCTCGGCACCGGTGTTTAGATCGCGCAACAGCGCGTCACTCTGCGACCACGGATTGTGCACGGCGCATTCACCGCCCGCTTCGCTGGCAATGTGCACCCACTCTACCAGCCCGTCGCGGTACGAGGCGCTGACCAAGAATGCCCCCTCGGCGCGCAGGGTGTCAAAAGACGCCTCGCCCCAGCCGTCCGGCAGGCAGGGAAAGAGGCGGATCTTGCCGCCCCAACTCTGCAACAGCATCTCCATCACCGCCGCGGCGGCGCCGAAGCCCGCCTCCAGGGTGTTGATAAAGCCGTGCTCAGCCGTGTAGAAACCGGTCTGGCGCCAGTCGACGCTCACCTGCAGGGTGTTGGGCAGGGCCACTTGATCAGTGTAAAAGCGCAACATGGAGTGGGCCATGCGGGCGCGCCGGGCGCGGCAGGCAATCAGCGCCGCCCAGGGGAAGGACCAGCCCGACCAGTGGCCGGTGCCGATGTGGCGCAGATGGGCCAGGGAGCGCTCGATCAAATCCCGCTCGGCCTCGTCGCCTTCGACGTGCAGCAAGCCGAGGGGGTGAATGGCCAGCAAGTGGGAGAAGTGGCGGTGGCTGTGCTCCAGCGGCACCCCGGCGTAGACCTGGATGCCATCCTCATCGGCGGGCAGCGGCGCCAGATTTTTCAGCGCCTGGCGATAGGCCTCGGTGGCCCGCTCGTCCATGGCCAGCTGCCGGGCGGCTTCAATAATCGCGGTGAAAAGATAGCGCACCAGCGCCAAGTCAAAGGCTGCATCCCGGCCCTTGCGCACAATGTCGTCGTACTCGGGAGAGTAGGACCAGGGCACGTGCAGGACGCCCTCTTCGTCGGCTTCGAGAAAGCCCAGCCAGAAGCGGCCCACCGCCTCCATAAAAGGCCAGGCTTTGTCGCGCAGAAAATCCCGGTCGCCGCTGTACGCGTAGTGCAGCCAGAAGTGCTGGGCCAGCCAGGCGCCCACCCCCACCTGCAAATTCCAGGGGAACCACATAAAGCCCACGCCCTGACCGAAGATGTCCATGTTGGCCGGCAGATAAGCCCCGTCCCAGCCGAAGAAGGTGCGGCAGTTGTCCTCAAAGCGCGGCAACTGGTCCACCAGCAACTGGTAGAGCGGCATGGCCAATTCGAGGCGGTTGGCGGCGAAGATGGGCCAGTAGTTCATCTCCGTCTCCAGATTGTGGTGCAGATCGCCGTAACAGGGGGGAATGCGCGTATCGGGGTTCCACACGCCCATAATGCTGACGGGGTATTTGTCGGCCCGCGCGTTGCAGCCCAGCTTGTACATCTCCGCATACCACAGGCGCTCCAGCGCCTCGTCGGGCACGCTCAGGTGCGAGCGGGTCCAGAAGCGCGACCACCACGCCAGGTGTTGTGCGAAGCAATCTTCGCGCCCCTGCCAGGCGGTCACCGCGGCGGCCGCCTGTTGCGGCAGGTCCTCGTCGGCTGTACCCCGGAGCACGGTGACGGCGCAGCGCGCCCGGTGTTGCCCCTCGCCCTGCTGGCGGGCGAAGACCGCGTACTGCTCGTCGCCGCTATATCCCTGGGTGAAGTAGCAATCCGGGCCCTGGCCGCCGTACTGGGGCTCGGGATAATCCCATATGCCCATGATCTCCTGGCTGCGCTCGTCCAGGCGGCGGGCGACGCGGCAAGGGGGCAGCGCCAACGGGCCGCGGGTCTCCATTTCGATCTCGACGATATTTTCGCGGGCGTGCACATAGCCCCAGAGACTCAGTGTCCCCTGCGGCAGGTGCAATTCCAGCGCAAAGGCGGCCTCGTAGAGCGACAGCTTGCCCTCCAGGGCGTCCGGCGCCTGCGGCAGCGGCCATTCGATCCGGCCGATGGGCAGCTTGTTGCCCCAGACCTGGTCGGGCGGGCGCACCGGATCAAAGACGCGGCAGCGGGGATCAAAGCTATTGTCGCGCGCCTGCCGCAGGGCCGTGCGGTAGTCCAT
>CAXFTV010000717.1:0-2607 GCA_964005845.1 uncultured bacterium | reverse complement strand
GCCCTCGTACAGAGCCTGGGGCGCGAGAAAAACCGGCTCAGTATGGAACTGGCGCAGCAGAGGAGCATAAAGTTTACCCGACCTACCGATGAATGCGATGTGTGCGAGGGCAACGGCGTCGATTTTGGCTTGGCGCGTTTCGAGCCGGTGCGTTCGGTGGTGCGTGAGAATGCGCTGTGGTCCATGGTCATCCTTTGTTCGCATGGCGCGGCAAGCACCGGTGCGGCGCTGGAGTCGACAATACTTTCTCTGCAAGAGATTGTGCGCCGGGACGAGAATGTCATCTGCGTCGGCTTTGCCATGGATGCGCTGAACCGCCTTGCCAATTTGCGCCCGCAGGACGCGGCGGAAGTTCCGCTCATCGGCAAACTGAGAGAGGATTTGCCGGCGCTACTCAAAGGGCTTCCGATTCGCAGTTGGGAAGCCCTCGTGCGCGGCGGCCTGACGGCGGCGACCGCGGTTGAATTCGAAGGCGCCAGCTGACGGGTGCATTGTTCTTGCGAGAAATAGTAGCAGCTTCCAGAGGTTGTGAAGAGGGCCTGGAAGCTGGCGTCCCAGGCGCCTGACGAAGCCGGAAAAGTGGCGCGCTGCAACGATCGAGGCGGCTAAGATTTGCGGTGCGGGCAAAAGGGATTTGAACGAAATTCTGGCCGACCTGGGGCGCTGGAAGGGGCGGATTTGCTCTACTTTGGGGCAGCAAACTGGCGGCCTTTCCCGACCTGGCCGGCTGGCGAGCAAAAATTACTCCGAGTGCTATATTCCGATACTACTACCTGCCGGCGGAAAAGAGGACCTTGCGCCGGGCCATTGCGCGGGTGCTCTACCCGTGTGAGGTTCCGGTCGTCGAAATCCGTGCCTGAGGCATTCTTTCCGGAGATAAGCTATGGCCCATCGAGAGTTGTTTTTAGATCTGCGCCGGGTAACCCGCATGGAGCGCCTCTATCGCCGGGTCCACCAGCCGCAACGCCATCCCGAAAACCCCATTCTCAAGGGCGAGAATTCCTGGGAGGGACTCGCCTCACTCTACGGTACCGTGTTGCGCGATCCGGGCGATGGGCTTTTTAAGATGTGGTATTTGACCGGACCCCATACCGATGAGATGATCGAGGTGCGGGGGCGGCGGGCCCTGGGCAATATTACTTTGCTGGGCTATGCGACGTCGGTGGACGGGGTGCATTGGGACAAACCGCATCTGGGCCAGATCGATGTGGCCGGTTCGCGCGCCAATAATTTGCTCGATATAGGGCGCACCAATTGCGAGGGCATCGCCGTGCTCTACGACCCGCGCGATCCCGATCCGCAGCGGCGCTACAAAGGGTTTTACTGGGAACACGGCGGCGTGGATACCTTCAGGGAGTGGCAGGGTAAGACGATCTGGGGCGAGGGGGAAGGCGATGGGATGTGGATGTCGTTTTCGCCGGATGGAGTGCAGTGGAGCGATTGTGGCGGCAATCCGGTGATCGCGATGGGCAGCGATTCGACGCAGTCGCTGGTGTGGGACCCGCAGATCGAGAAATACGTGGCCTTCGGAAGAATGGGCGCGGGGGGCCGCAAGGTGGCGCGGGCGACGAGCGACGACGCGGTGCACTTTGCCGCCCCCGAACTGGTTTTTGAAGCGGACGAATGGGACGAGGAGGGAACGCAGTTTTACGGCATGCCGCTGAATATCTACGAAGGCGTGTACCTGGGAATGGTTTGGGTCTATCGCGAGGGGGTCGACGGTTCTATCGACACTTCGCTGGCCACGAGTCGGGATGGGATGCACTGGGAGCGGGTACTGGACCGGCAAACCTTTTTGAGCCTGGGCGAGGCGGGCGGCTGGGAGTCCGGGATGGTGCGCATCACACAGAATTTTATCCTGGTTGGAGATGAGATCTACCTGTATTACGGCGGTGTACAGGGGGCGCATACGGGACGGAAATACCAGACCGTGGAACGGACGCACCGGCCGATGCTGGGGCTGGCGACGCTGCGGCGGGACGGCTTCGTGTCGGTGGAGGCCGGGGAGGAAGAGGGCTTTCTTTTGACGCAGCCGCTACAGATCGAGGGCTCCACCCTGCACCTGAACGCCGAATGCCGCGGCTGGCTGCGGGCCGAGTTGACCGATGATGCCGGCGTCCCCCTGCAAGGCTATGCCGCGCAAGTCGGTGCCGGAGATGACCTCGATGTGGCACTCGATTTCGCCGCCCCGCTGGCGGCGCTGCAGGCTCGGGAAGTGCGGCTGCGGATCTCGATGCAGCGGGCCAATCTGTATTCCTACTGGTTTGCCGGCTAGGGCCTGGAGGCCCGTCTCTGGATGCTGCATGCCCACTTGACTATATCCCCCCCAGGGCCTTTTATAATGCGCAGTATTGCCCCCGGCCTTCTGGCGCGACAGACCGGAATAGGGCAAGCTCAAGCCGAAAGGAGAATCCGCTAGTCATGGACATCCGTCCGACCGGAGCGACGCTGGCCGCCATCGTGCACGATGTCGATGTGCGCACGCTCAACGCCGCGGCTTTTGCCGCGCTGGAAGCGGCATGGCACGAGCATGCGGTATTGATTTTTCCCGCTCAGCACCTCGACGACGAGGCCCAAATTGCCTTCAGCCGCCGCTTTGGCAAGCTC
>CAXFTV010000716.1:0-11215 GCA_964005845.1 uncultured bacterium | reverse complement strand
TTCCCGCAAAAAAATAGCGTTGTAGGGTTAGAAGCCGTCTCAAAACTTCAATCTGGGCGGCGCGCGCCTGCAAGCGGTGCGCCGCGGCAGCTCACGCATAGATAAATAAACGAAAGATGCCGCTGCAAACAAGGGGGGCCGGCGTCGCCTAGATAGAGATCGGGGCCCGAAAAGACAAGCTTATTTTGTGGCCGCATTATCCGCGCCGGGACGGTGCCCGGCGCGGATAATGCGGCGCTGCCGCGGGCATTTCCTACTTCCTTTTAAGCTGCTGGTAGTAGTCGAGCCGCTGGCGGATTTTTTGCCCCTGCCGCGCCGGGGCGATCTGCAGGGCACGCTGGGCATTGGCGCTGGCCGCATTGAGATTTCCCGTCGCGGCATAGACATCCGCTAGCACCAGCAGGGCATCGGGGTTGGCGTAGTCGAGCTGGCGGCAGACGCGCTCCGCCAGGGCGATAGCAGCGGGTCCATCGCGCAGCTGCGCATCGGGACAGGTCGCCAGCAACGACGCCAGCATGAGGGCGCCGCGGATATAGTCGGGGGTGACGCTCAGACCTTGGCGCAGGACTTCTAGCGCGGCGCCGAAATGTTTTTGTTGCACCAGTATCTGCGCCAGTGCATCGCGCGCCGTGGTGAAATCCGGCTCGATTTGCAGCGTGCGCTCGAAATGGTGCCGGGCACCTTGAAAGTCCCGCTCTTCGACCAGGGTCGCACCCAGGTTATAGTAGGCCTCGACATAATCCCACTTGGCGCGGATGGCGCGGCGATAGGACTTGATGGCCTCCTCGTTGTTCCCCTGGTCGGCTAAGAGATTGCCCAGATTGAAGTGGGCTTCTACCAGATCGGGCTGCAAGCGCAGGGCCCGGCGGTAGTGAAACGAGGCTTCTTCTATATTCCCCTGGTGCCTGAGCTCCCTGGCCAGATTGACGTGGGCGGAGACGTGCTGCGGGTTGGTCCGCAGCGCTTCGCGGAAGTGCCCGATAGCGCGGTCTCTCAGCGCCGCATCATCGGGACGCCGTTGGGCGAAGCGGCTGTGCAAAATTCCGAGCGTATTGTGGACCGTGGCATTGCGATTGTCCAGTTCCACCGCGCGACTGCCCGCCTCAATGGCCTCTTTATAGGCATCCGCTCCCGACGCCGCCCAACAGTGCGTGGCCCAGGCCGTGGCCGAATTGGGCAGGATCCGAGTGACCCTTCTCAAGCGCTCCAAGGCGGATTCATGCCGTCCCATTTTGACGAGGGAGGTGGCGGCTTCCATCTGGATGACGGGATCGTCTGGTTCGCTCTCGCTGCACTGGATGATCTCAGCGCGTATGCGGGAGTCGTACAATCCCTGGGTGGCATAGCGCAGCCAGCTGGGCGGCGGTGGTTCGATGGGCGCGCCGACCTGGCCGGGTTGGCGCCGCCGCGCGGCCAACCCGGCGCGCATGCGGTGCAGCTCCTCGGTTTCGGGCACCAGTTGCCGAACCCGGTTCAGCATCTTTTCAGCGGCCCTGACGTAGCCTTTGAGCGTCCATATAGACGCCAGCCGCATCATCGCAGCGGTGTCGTAGGGATTGGCCGTGAGGACCTTTGCCAGCGCTGCTTCGGCATGGTCATAGGCGCCGACCGCGTGCATCAATTCGGCCGCGAGCGGCTCGGAATGACCGAACTGCAAGCCGCTGCCACGGCGAATGGCCATCCGCAGGTGGATGGCCGCCGGCAGATATTCTCCCCGGGCGGTAAAGTAGCGGCACAGGGCCGTGGAGCTGGCATAGAGGTGCTTGACTGCGGGGGAGAAGAGCAAGGGGCGCGCCTTTTCGATTTCCTCTCGCTCCAGGTAGATTTTTCCCAGTTCGACGCTGGCTCTTTCACTATTGGGATTCAGCGTTTTGACGTAGGTCCAGTATTGCATTGGCGAGCGCGACACCTCGTTGAGGGCCACCTGCCGCCAGGCGAAGAAGAGCAGGGCGATCCAGAGGGCGCTCCAGATGCCGCGGGTCAGGGCCCGTTTGCGCGCCTGCAGTCCACTGGCCAAGCCGCCGAGGAACAGGGCCATGCCTCCCAGGGCGTAGTACAGGTATTGCCAGGAAACGTATTCGGTGACGCTGTTCCAGGTGGTCGAGGCATAGGGCAGCATGGTGCTGAAGAGCACCACGATACCCAGTGCGCCCCAGTGGCGCCGGCGCAGGAGCACGCAGGCCGAAACGAGGGCGGCCAGGTTGAGCCCGCCCCAGAACAGCAGGCGTCCGTCTGACAGGGTGTAAATCTGCTGCACTACCTCGTGCAGGACGAGGGGAATATCCCAGCCCAGCAAAATTCCACGGGCGTACCATTCCGTCGCGCCAATGACCGAAAAGAGGCTGAACCAGGTCGTGCCCGGCGGGAATTCGGTATAGGTGTAATGCAGTGGGTGGGGACGCAGGTACAACCAGATGGGCGACAGTGCCAAAGCGAGTATGGCGAAGGGGCCAAGTCGCGCCGCGAACCGCCCCAGACCCGCCCGCCGATAGAGTATCTCATAGGCCGCCAACAGCAGCGGCAGGGCGAACAAAACTTTTGCCGCAAAAAGGCCGCTGAGAAAGAGGGCGAGAGACCACAGATAGAGTCCTCGCCCGCTGCCGCGCCGGTCGGCCAGCAAATAGAGGTAGAGCGATGCAAGGTAGAAGGTCAGGCCCAGGAGATGGTGAAAGAGGCCGATATCGTTGACCAGTACTGCGGCGAGAGGGTGCACTGCAATGGCCAGACCGGCGAAGAGCGCGCTCCAGAACTGTTTGCCGAAGTGGTGGACGAGAAGGGCGACGAGGAGGGCGTTGAGCCAGTGGAAAAAGACCAGCCAAAGGTGCCAGAAGATCGCGTTCTGCGGTTCGATAAAAGTGCGGACCAGCGCTAAGAGGGCGTAACTCAAGGGACGGAACTGCCCCCCCGAAAACATCGCGAAGTCCACCGAGAAGATGGTCGGAATATGCTTCCACCCGCTCAGCAAGGGCAGGTGGAGAACACTGGGGGCAGTGGTGATGAACGCAGGGCTATCGAGGCAGACTGCAAAGGTGCCCAGCACGGCAATGGCCAGGATCAGGGCGGCGCTCAAACGCGGATGGGCCCGGGGTCTCCACTTACCAGCAGGCGAAATTGGCGCTGTCTCCAAGTTCCGAGACCTTTCTTTTGCGTGCGGTATTACCCCCGCCCAGGTCTAGCTGCGATTCAGGGGTACCGGGACGTGCTCTCATCGACCAGATGGATCTGATTTTCGACCCGAACCGCCTCGAAGAGATCGCGTTCGGCAATCCGCGGTCTCTGAGCTACGAATTCGGGGATATTAAAGCTGACCAGGGGATCCTCCCGGAGCGGCAGACGCACCGCCGGCGATGCCTGTCCCTCCTCGTCTATCTGGGTCATGTACAGACGCGCGTATATGCCGTCGTCGCGCTTGCTGGCAAAGACCAGCCAGCGGCTATTGGAAGACCAGCTGTGCCACGAATCGGCGGCGAATTCGACATTGGATTCGAGCCGCTGCGGGGCGCCCTGCAGAGTGGCCGGCAGCAGATATATGTCACTGGATGACTTCATGAGGATGCCGGCGTCGGCCTGGCAGAAGGACATCCACTTTCCATCCGGCGAAAAGCGCGGATAAAAATTGCTGCTGCCGTTATCGGAAGCCCCTGCAACGGGCCGGGGAACTCCCCCTTTGCCCTCGTTGAAGGGAATTTCGTAAAGGTCGTAACGGATGTCTGCCGGATGATGGCCCACAGGTGCCGAACAGTAAACCAGCCGCTGGCCGTCCTGACTCCAGCGCGGCAGGATTTCCAGCCTTTCGGGGTCGTCGGCGCCGGGAAGCGTGTAGGAGGTGTTGCGGGCGACGTCGTAAATCGCCAGATCCGAAGTGGGCTGTCCGGCGAACTGGGTTTCGTAGACGATGGGCGCAAAGGTGACAAATAGCTGGTTGGCGGAGAGGGCCAGAAATTGCCCCCCGGGGGACCACGACATGAAAGTGGACATCTGGATATCAAAAGGCAGTTTGGCCTTCCAACCGCGCTGCTCGTCGATGTCGTAGACGCCCAGGTACACCGGCAATTCGGCGCCGGGCGACATGTAGCGAACCTGGATGCCCAATTTGCCGCTGGTTCCGGCTTTGGAGGAGAAGGTATGGCAGTTGTAACAGTAATTGTCGCGCGCCAGGAGAAAGGGACGCACTTCGAAAGAGCGGATGTCCCGGGTATAAGTCGAGGGCGTTTTTCGCATGTTGAAGGGGGGAACCACTGTGCGGTATACGATCACATTGTCCGCTTCCCATGCCGAGATGCGGAAATAGATCTTCCGCGATGCCTGGATTTGCGCTGGCGAAGATCCTTCTGCGAGCGTCCGCCGCGTCCCCTTGATCTGAATCCAGGCCTGTTTTTCAACCGCTTCCCGGCGCAGGATGTCCCACGCAGAGGCGGGGAACCACCAGGAGCGTTCGTCGACGATGGCCGTCCACTGCAGCGCAGTGTCGGAAAGACCTACGGTCACCTGCCACAGATCGTTGACGGGGTCCTGCCAATCCACGCGTGGAGGGCAGAGATTGGCGGGAAATACCGCATTGTCCGGCGGGTAGGAAATCTGCAGCAATGAGGGGGGCGGCGTTTCGCGATAGACACTGGGCAAGTAGAGGTAGCGAGCAGCGCTCGTGCGCTCCACCGCACCGGCTCTTTGCGCCTGCTGCATCGAGGCCTCGAGCAGACCGCGCCCCGCTCCGTCTATCCAATCGGGCTGGAAGGAAGCGGATTCCTGGCCGAAGGGATCCTCGGTCTGAGCGGCGAAAAAAGAGACGCTGTCGTAGGTCGCATAGGTGTGGAGGCTGTAGGTTGGGGGAGATAAATAAGGCGGTTCTTTGGGGTCCGCTAGCTCATAGGGGCCGGCGAACAGTGCTTCGAGTTCCCGCTCTTCATCCTTTTCCAGATAGATAGCAGGGCCCAGAAAGGCGATCAGCAGTCCGGCCAGGGCCAGCGCGACTCGTTTGTCGAGAATGGCAGAATAGATCTGTCTCATCGCATCTTCCCAGTTACAACGCCGGACAGCTAAAGGGTGTTTCCCTCCCCAGCTCAGGGTTTTGAGAAGGGGGGTCGCCTGGGCTGTGTTTGATCGTTGTACCAGCGCTTTTCATATCACATAAGATAAATAATAAACAGTAGTTTGGCAAAAATTCTTATAGTGCTTGTCAAAGCGGTGCATCGACAGTTCGGCGGACGGCCTTGGCCACGCCTTGAAAGGACTGGGGCGGCGAGGGAAGAATGCGGGCGGCCGCCTGGCAAGTCTTGCCAAAGACGGCTAAAAGACCCTAATTGAGACGGCAGCAGGAAGATTCCTCCAACCATGGATTCCAGTGTCATTTCAGCGGCATTGGAATTTGCCAAAGGCGCTTTCACATGAAACCCATAAAACTAGCCCTGGCCGGATGCGGCGGCATCGCCGGTGCGCACGTCAATGCCCTCGCCGAATTGTGGGAAAATGGCATTCGCCCCTTCCGCATCGTCGCCGTCTGCGACGTGGTCAAAGAGCGCGCCGGCGATGCCGCCGCGCAGATCGCCCAGTTTCAAAAGAACAACAAAAAACCGGCCGTTTTTACCGACCTCGACAAATTGCTGGCGGCCGATGTCGAAGCGGTGGATATATGCACCTTGCACTCCGAACACCACACCCTGGCGACGCGTTGCCTCGCCGCCGGCAAACACGTGCATATCGAAAAGCCGCTGGCCATCACCATGCGCGCCGGCAGGCAAATCATGGACGCGGCGGTAGATGCCCAGCGCGTCCTGGCAGTGGGCGAAAACTACCGCCGCTCGCCCGCCGAACGAGCTACCAACCAGGCGTTGCGCCAGGGCCGCATCGGGCGGCCGCGCACCTTCTATTGGCACGATGTCGGCGAGGCCATGGGCAAGTGGGGGTGGCGCAATTTCAAACGCGCCGCCGGCGCCGGCTGGACGCTGGACGGCGGCGTCCATTTCGCCGACCTCTTTCTCTACCAGCTGGGCACCAGGGCCCACCAGGTCACCGCCCTCACTCGCCTTTACGAGCCCTATCGCTACGATGATCCGGCCCGGCGTCAGGGCGCCTGGCAAGTCGATGTGGAGGATGCCGCCATGGCCCTGATCCAGTTCGATGACGAAGTCGTGGTGCAGTGGACCTGGCAGGGTTCGGCGCCGGGGCAGGGTTTTAACAAACGCGTCCTCTACGGCAGCGAGGGCTGCATGGACTGGGAAAGCGGGTTGTGGCTGCGCGATGGGACGCATGTGGAGCGGGAAACCCTGGTGGAAGAGTATATGCAGGGCCTGGCCGCCGCCGAAAAAGAACGCCTCTTCCCAGGCGGCGTGACCAATCCGATCGCCCAGGAGCTGAACGACTTCGCCGCCGCCGTGCGCCTGGGCACCGTACCCGAAGTGGACGGGGAGATGGGATTCAGGGCGCTGGCGCTGTGCCTGGCCCTCTTCGAGTCGAGCTGGTTTGGCCGCCCGGTGAGCCTGCAGGAGATCGAACGCTGCGAAACCGAGGGCTACCAGGCGGAGATCAATCGGGCCCTGGGGATTGTCTAGAGAACGCTGCAGACACCGCAGCTGTGCGGCCTGCAGGCGGCGATCAGACGATTTTGTTTTTCTCGATATAGTCCCAGTTGATATTCATCCCCAGCCCGGGACGCTGCGGCAGGTGGACGAAGCCCTGGGAGTCCATCAGCTCGCCGTGTTCGTGCAGCCAGGGGTCCGGCTGGTCGAAATCGATGAAGGGATGCAGCAGGCCGCGCTCGTAAAACTCGCCGTTGTGCATTGCGCCCAGGGCGTGCAGATTGCCCGGCCCGCCGCCGTGGATTTCGCAGCGCACGCCGAATGATTCGCACAGGTGAACGGTTTTCATCAGCGGGGTGAGGCCGCCCACATCGCCCACGCCGCAGCGGCTGATATCGCAGGCACCGGCTTTGATCCACTCGGCGCGCACGTACATTTTGCCCTCGCAGGTCTCGGGCCCGCAGATCGGCAGACTGGTCTGCTCGCAGAGCCACACATAAGACGACATACTGTGTTCGTCCATCGGCTCTTCCATCCAGTAGTAGTCGAGTTTTTCGAGCTCTTTGGCCAGAAAAAGCGCCGCTTCCCGGTCGTAATAGTGGTACGGATCGAGCATGCAGGGTACGTCCGGGCCCACCGCCGCGCGCACTGCTGCACAGGCCTCGATGTCGCGGCGGGGATCGGGGGCGCCTTCGTAGGGCGGCTGCCAGGTGTGCAGCTTGAAAGCCGGGTAGCCACGCTCCATGCACCACTCGGCAAAGCGGGCGTAGTCCCCGGGCGTGGCCAGGCCCCCTTCGAGGTCGTCGCCGCACATCGTCGAAGCATATGCGGGTATTTTGTCGCGGAAGCCGCCGAGCAGCTTGTAGACCGGTTGATCGAGGGCGCGGCCGGCCAGATCCCACAGGGCCAGGTCTACGGCCATCAATACCTTGTCGGACATCGTGCCCATATTGAGGCGCTGCCGATGGTTGAGATCGCGCCAGATTTTTTCGCGATAAAGCGGATCTTCGCCGACGATGGCGGGCTTGACCACGTTTTCCATGACTCCCGGGTCGGCGCCGAACCAGTAGCCGCAAATCCCTTCGTCGGTGCTGATTTTCAGCAGGGTCTGGGAGGATTCCCTTTCGGGTCCGGGGTGGCCGTGCCCGTCGGTGTCGCGCACGGTGTTGGTCACGGTTTTGAAGCGCGTGGTTTCCACGTCGGTAATTTTCACAATGAACCCCTTTCGAAAAAGCTGCTTGATTAAAGTGAATCCAGAGCGATAATATATAAAATATGTCCACCCGTTTCACTTTCCGCGCCCTCGTCGTCGGCACCGCCCTGTCGCTGGTCATCAGTCTGGGCTTTTCCTATGCCCGGCTGGCTCTGTCCACTGCCGGGATGTCGTCCGACTATATCATGGCGGGCGCCGTCTTCCTCTTCTTTGCGCTGACGGTCTGCCTCAATCCCCTGCTCAAGTTTCTGCGTCGCTCCTGGGGCCTCGAGCGCGGTGAGCTGGTCGTCGTTTACACCATGCTGATCATCGCTTCGGCCATCCCGACCTGGGGGTTCTCCGGCAATATGGTGCCGATGTTGCCCGGACTCTACTATTTTGCCACCCCGGAAAACAACTGGATCGAGTTGCTCAATCCCCACGTCAGAAGCTGGATGCTGATCCGCGACGCGGCGGCCATCGAATATTTTTTTGAAGGTCTGCCCGAGGGGCATGCCGTGCCCTGGGAAGCCTGGATAGTGCCGCTGGCGGCCTGGAGTTCCCTGGTCATAGCGATTTACCTGATGATGATCGCCACCATGGTGCTGGTGCGGCGGCAGTGGATGGAGCCCGAGCGCCTGATCTTTCCCCTGATCCAGCTGCCACTGGATATGACTGCCGAAGACCGGCGGGGTCGCGCCTTTGGTCCCTTTGCGCGCAGCCCGCTGATGTGGGTCGGTTTTTTCATCCCCTTCATCCTGCTGAGCACCAAGGGCCTGAATCACTATTTCCCGCAGGTGCCGACCCCGACGCTCTACACCTACCTGCTCATCTTCAGCCGCTC
This sequence comes from uncultured bacterium, assembly GCA_964005845.1. Classification (GTDB taxonomy): domain Bacteria; phylum Latescibacterota; class UBA2968; order UBA8231; family UBA8231; genus CAXFTV01. The sequence goes on along the minus strand of CAXFTV010000716.1, from coordinate 2,664 downwards.
CACGGCGGTGGAAATCCTGCTGAGTTTTCCCGTCCTCGGACTGGCCTACTTCCTCAATCTGGACGTCTCCTTGAGCCTGTGGCTCTTCCACCTGCTGGCCAAGGTGCAGATGGGCATGGAGATGTCCAGAGGTTATATGCTGCCCGGCGAAATCGAAAAATTCATGGAGGGCACCCTCACGGTGGCGCACCAGGGCATGGGCGCCATGTTCGTGCTGGTGTTCTACGGCCTGTGGCTCGGCAGGGGCCATTTAAAAGCCGCATTCCGCAAGGTCCTGCGCGGCGACGAGAGCATAGACGACCGCGATGAGGTTCTCTCCTACCGGGCGGCGGCGCTGCTGCTGCTGGGCGGCGGCCTCTACGCCACGGCCTGGCTCTATGCCTCGGGCATTCCGCTGTGGGTAGCGCTGATCTTCCTGGTCACGGCCTTTGCCATCTTCTACGGCATTACCCGGGTGGTGGCCGAGGGCGGGCTGGGTTTTATCCGTCCGCAGATGACCGCCCAGCCCATTGTCATCAACTTCCTGGGCACCGATGCGGTGACGCCCGCGGGCATTTTTAGCCTGGGGCTCTCCTTCTGCTGGGCGGGCAATCTGCGCATCGGCCTCATGGCCTCGGCCATTCACGCCATGAAGCTGGCCGAGCGCGTCGGGGTACTGCGCCGGGCCCTGTTCTGGGCCATGGTACTGGCCATCGCCGTCAGCCTCTTCAGCTCGCTCTGGCTCGTGGTCTGGCTGGCCTATCAGCACGGCGGCATCAATCTGGACTGGCGATTTTATCAGTACTGGGGCAAGGTACACGCCTTCGCCGCCTACAAGATCGCCAATCCGGTCAATTTGATCGACACCTTCGACATCATCGCCCCGCGCCTCTACTACACCGGTATCGGCGCCGTGGCGATGGGGGGGCTGATCTGGGCGCGGCACCACTTTTTGTGGTGGCCGACCCACTACCTGGGTTTTGCCGTCAGCGCCACCAATATGACCTCGGCCAGCTGGTTCAGTATATTCCTGGGCTGGCTGATCAAGGCAGTGGTGCTCAAGTACGGCGGCATGCGCCTCTACCGGGCCCTGCGCCCCCTGTTTCTGGGCTTCATTCTGGGCCCTGGTCGATTTTCTGGTCGGCGGCACTGGCAACTTCGTGCCGGTTTTCACCCACCATACCTGAGCATAGCGAGGTTTTATGGCGTCTGAACGCACCGTCCTGATCACCGGGGCCGCCGGTCTCTTCGGCCGCATCCTGCGGGCGCACTGGGGCGACCGCTACCAGCTGCGCCTGAGCGATGTCCGCGCCATCGAAGACCTGGCGCCGCACGAAGAATTCATCGCCGCCGATATCGTCCAGTACGAGCAGTTGCGGCTGGCCTGCGAGGGCGTGCACACCCTCGTGCACCTGGCCGCCTACCCGGGGGTGGGGGCGGAATTTTACGACACCCTTTTAAATCTCAACATCATCGGTGCCTACAACGCCTTTCACGCCGCCCACCAGGCCGGCTGTCAGCGCCTTGTTTTCGCCAGTTCGATCGACGCGGTAAAGGGCTACTGGGACGAGGGCGAAATACGCTGCGATGTGCCGGTTTATCCGACCAATATCTACGGTGCAAGCAAGTGTTGGGGCGAGGCTCTGGCGCGGGTCTACGCCGCTCAGCACGGTCTTTCGTGCATCTGCGTGCGGCTCTGCAACCCGGGTTTCGATCAGGCCGGAGACTGGGATGCCGACGAGGTGATTTCCGGCCTGAGCCGCCGCGACGCCGCCCTGCTGCTGGGGCGCTGCATCGACGTCGAGGACGTGGATTTTGCGATTGTCAACGGCATTTCCAATCACCGCCGCGGCCGCCTGGATCTGGAGTGCACGCGCCAGTTGCTTGATTTCGAACCCTGTGACGGCACCGTCTTTCCGCGCGCCGCAAGAGCGGATTCGGACTGAATAGAAACGCTGTTTCCTGCCGCCAACTCTTCAGCGCCGCGGTGGCGCCCTCCAGTTCGCGTCGGCGCAACGCGGCAGAGGCGTTTCGAAACGGTCGATGGACGGCAGCATGGGGCGCCCCGGCAGACGCTGCAGAAAGAGCGGTGATTACCTCTATGAGCGCGCTTTTCTTATCTTCTCTGGCGCGGCGGGGCGCCCCATGCGCATCTATTTTTGCAATGCTGAGGGCAGCTACAAAATTTCCGGCTGCTAGCCGGCGCGCGCCATTTGTAGACCGGCTAAATTTTTGGGAGAATATGCCAAAAGGTCTTGCCGACACCAGCTACTTGCTGCTGCTCATCTGGGTGGGCATAGTCGCACTGGGCGGTTGCACGGACGGGAAGAGATCGAACAGCCGCAGCCTGCCCCTGGATCTGGCGGATCGTCCCATCGATCCTCTGCAGGCCAGCGAGGCGCTGGCGACGGTGCTGCTTTTCGTGGACACCGATTGTCCTATTTCCAACCGCTACGCTCCGGCACTGCGCCGCCTCTACGAGCGCTTTGCGGTCCAGGGGGTGGCTTTCTGGCTGGTCTATCCCGACCCGGACGAAGCGGTCGCAGCGATTCGCCAGCACGTGCGGGAGTACGATTATCCGGGCCGCGTCCTGCGCGATACCCGGCATGCCCTGGTCGCGCTGAGCGGGGTGCGCATAACGCCGTCAGCAGCCCTTATCGCGCCGGGCGGGCAGGTCGTTTACAG